>JBDSSV010000587.1:0-5481 GCA_039928535.1 Burkholderiales bacterium | reverse complement strand
GCGGGGAGACGGGACACGCGGGCTGATACGCTTTGAGCCACGCCAGCAGCCGGCTATCGTCGTCGTCCATCTGGTTGGCGGCAGGTTGCCAGTGTGCAAGTCCTCCGGCGTTGGCAATTGCAGCAATCGATCCGCTCGCACCGAGGTACGGCGCCAGCAGAATTACACCTTCTATGTCGGCCGCATGCGCTTGCGCGTAGAGCAGGGCGCCCATGCCGCCGAGCGAAATGCCCATCAGCCAGATGCGCCGGCAATTCGCGGCGCGGGCCGGCGCGATGATGTCATCAGTCAGATGCGAGCATACGGTGCGCTCGAAGTAATAGCCCTCATCCGCGTGCGCCAGCACGACGTCCACCGGCAGCTTTCGTTCGCGCACCGCCTCGATAAAGCCGTGCTGCGCCAGATGTTGCGGCGAGGTCTGCGCCGCCGGCAGCATGACGAGCAAAATGCGCTGGCTCGCGTCGTGCGGGGCACGATCGTAGGTCGCCTGCATGCTCATGCCCGGGCGGCCGCGGGTGCGCGCGTGCGCCCGATCAGGATCGCGGAGAACGCCAGGCTCAGGACCGCGCCGATGCCGACCGTGCTGCCGATGGCGTGCAGGATCGGCACCTGCGAAAACGCGAGCAGACCGAAACCTATCAGCGTCGTGAAGTTCGCAAACAGCAGCGACACCAGCGTGCGCTCGCGCTCCGCTGCGTTCGCCGCCTGGCGCTCGAAAAACAGCGCGTAGTTGGAGCCGACGGCGACTACCAACAGCAGGCCGACCAGATGAAAAATGGAGAGCGCGGTGCCATTCAGCACCAGAATGGAAAAGGTGACGATGACTGCCGCCGCGAGCGGCATCAGCACTTCGACTGTGCGCCGCGTCGAGCGCAGAGTCACCAGCAGCAGCAGAACAATGGCGCCGGTGCCGAGCAGCGAGTAAAGAACGACTTCGCGGCGATAGCTCTGGTAAAGCGCGTCGGATTCGCGCTTCAGATCAACTACTATGGATTCATCGTCGGGCAGCTGGTCGACGTCACGTGCGATGGCTTTGGCATCGGTCACGCCGCGCAGCGGCACCATGGCAGTCCAGCCGTCGCTCCCCGCAGCCGTGCGCCTTACGAGCAGCGTGTCCAGTTTTAATCCGAGCGCAGTCCCGCGCAGATCGGCGCCCGTCAGCAGCGGCTGGATTTTGGCGGCCGCGGCGTCGCGCAAGAAAGGTTCGAAGACGCCGGGGCGAAACGGCAGGCCGCGCTGCGCTTCCTGCAGGCTCGCGCGCAGCAGTGCGGAATCCGGTATCGCGGACTGGCGTGCGCGCTGAGTGTCGGTGCTTGGCAGATAGATGGCCGGCGATTCGAAACCTGCGAGGTAACCGCGCTCGACAGCGCGCTGCAGCACGGCGGAGATTTTTTCGCTCGCCGCGAGCGCGGCGTCCGCGCCCGCCGCATTGATGACTACGAGGTGGCGAACGTCGGGCGCGCCGAGGTCGCCGCGCAGTTGCTCGTCGAGCGCGCGATCGCTGCTGGCAATTGGACTCAGGCTCGCCAGCTCGTCGCTCCACAAATGATCGTGCTGCATGACAAGAAAGAGCGTGCCGGCAAGGGCGATGAGCAGCAGCGGATAGCGCAACAGCGGCGCATGCCGCGCGCCCGCGGTAACTCCCGTCGCGATGCCCGTCGCGGCACGCACCGTAAATCCCGCCGGCAACAATGCCGGCAAGACATAGCGCGTGACGGCCGCCGCGGTGATCAATCCGGCGATCGAAAAAAGCCCCAGTTGCGCGAGCCCGGGAAAACCCGCTAGCAGCATAGCGCTGAATCCGCAGACGGACGTCAGCAGCCCCAGCTGTAATGTGGGCCAGATGCGCGTCAGGGTATCGGCGGGGGTCGATCCCGGCGTGATCTGGGTAAATAAATAGATCGCGTAGTCCACCGCTTCGCCTATGAGGGTCGCGCCGAAGCCGAGCGTGATGCCATGCACCGCGCCGAACCCCAGGCTCACCGCGGCGATGCCGGCGAGTGCGCCGCTGGCGACCGGCAGCAGGCCGAGAAGCAACGCGCGCGGCGAGCGATAAACCGCGAGCAGCAGCAACGCGACGAGCGTCGTGGCGATCACGGAAAACCGCAGCGCGTCGTCTTTTATGCGGGCGCGCGTTTTTACCGCGAACACGGCGGGCCCGGTGACCAGCAGTTTGTGCGCGCCGCCGGGTTCGGCGGCGAGCGCCTTCGAAAAGGCGCTTTCAATCAGCGCGAGCGCGCGCTCCTGGGCATCGATGTCGTAGCCCGCTGCGCGCGTTTGCGCTACCAGCACCGCGCGCTTGCCGTCGCGCGAGAACCACACGCCGTCCTGCGTAGCGGGCCGAGCCTGTTGCTCGAACTGCTCGATCAGGCGCAGCAATTCGCCGCTGGGATCCTGCGCCAGGATCCGGCGCACCAATACGCCGGCGGGCGAGCCCAGCAACTGTAGATCGTCTTCGAGCGCCACCCGCAGCGTCGCGCCGGAGAAATGCCCCACGGTCACGGCCGGACTCAGAACGTAGCGATTGCGCCACAGAAATTCGCGGTCCGCGGCCGCACCCGTGTCCTCGCCGTTGTTGACCGCGGTGAAGCTCTCCCGCGCCTTACGCATTTCGGCGGCGAGCTTTCTGCTGGTTTGCGCGAGTGCCGCGGGGGCGCCGCCTTCGATGCCGATGAGTATCAGGCGCGACACGACGCCGTCGCGCAGCTGTTCCACGAGTACTTGCTGAACCGGGGTGGGCGAGCGCGGCAGGAAGGCGGACAGGTCGGTGGTGAAATCGGTTTTTGTGAGGACGGCGAAGCACGCAATCATGGCCGCAAGCCAGACGAGGACCGGCCAGCGCGTAGCGGCGGGTACGGTCAAGTCCCCTCCGCCGAGATCGTCATCACCGAGCGGTCGCCCGTAACTTCGATGATCTCGATGCTGCGCACATTGTTTTTGCTGCCGCCGATGTGGATTTCCCTGACCAGGCTTTGCGTGGTCGGATCCGCCGGCCGCAAAGTCAGGTGCCATTTGTCTTCGCTGCCTTCCAGCGCAACGCGGTAAAAGCGGCTCAGCGTATTCAGGTCGCCGGCGAGCGTCGAGCGGATGCTCTCGACGAAAGCCCACACGACGGGATAGTCCTGCAGTGCCAGCGTGCGGCGCTGGTTGCGCTCTTTGTATTCGATCGTGAGCTTGTCCTGCTCGAGCAGCAGCGTTTCCGGTTTGGGCAGCACGGTGTATTTTTCCAGACGCCCTGGCGCGGTATAGACGAGCGTGCCGGAGGACTCCAGCGGCGTATTGAGCACGGCCAGGTACTTGCGTTCGACGAACCGGCTTTTGGACGCAGTCACCTGCCGCAGGCTCTGCATGAGCTGCTCGATGTTCCAGCCTGCCGTTTCCGCGGCGCAGGTGCTGCCGGCGGCGATGACCGCGAAGACGGCGAGCGCCCGGCGCAGAAAAGTTTTATTTCCAGAAATCATAAAAGTTGTACCAGTTATAGGGCGCGATCCTGCAGTAGTACTCCAGCCGTTCCGCGTAGCGGCGCATCGCCTGATCGACCAGCAGACTGCGTTCCCCACGCGCCGTCGGCCAGCTGTCGACGAAGCGCTCGAAATGAATGTCGTAACGATTGCCGCCGCGATAGAGGCCGAACATCAGTACAACCGGCCGTTTCAGCATCGCGGCAAGGCGAAACGGCCCGTTTGGAAAACGCGCTGGTTCACCCAGAAACGGGCAGGCCGTGGTGCCCTCGTCTTCGAACGTGCGGTCGCCGAGCATGCCGACAACATCGCCCTTGTCGAGTGCGGCTTCGACCTTCAGCATGGAATCGAGCTTGCCCAGCTCGATGACGTGCAAAGCCAGGGCGGGATTGATGGAGGAGAGCACCGCGTTGAATTTTCTGGCGTTCTCGGCGTACATGACCAGGCTGATGCGCGCGTGTGTGCGGCACCTGCCGAGCGCGCGAACGATCTCGAAACTGCCCATATGCGCACCGAGCAGAAAAAGCCCCGCGCCGGCGTTCAAAAAGTCGACCACCTCGTCCGGGTCATGCACGCGCACGTCGAACTTTTCGTATTGGTCGTTGAAGAGGAAAACCCGGTCGAGCAGGGTCGCGGCGAATGTGTGGCAGTGGCGGATGGCGTCGGCGAGCCCGGGCTCACGCGCCAGTACCTTGCGCAGATACTTGGTCGATGCCGCGTGCGATGCCGGCGAGAACAGCACGAAGTACAGGCAGACTGGATAGAGCAGCGCGCGGGCAACCTTGCGTCCGAGCTTCAATGCCACCCATACGACGATCCGCAGCGCGAGCTTATTGCTGCGTTCCGGCCGCGCGACCCACTGCGGCAGCGGCGGTACAGCGGGTTGGCCGCGCGCGTCCTGCCGCACGTCAGCCGACCCGCCGTCACGATCGTCGTTGTCGACGCCGCTATCTAGAGCGCCGCGCATATTGTGCCTGTCATTACCTTGGTGCCGCCAACCGTGCACGCGAACTTGATTGTGCCGCCGGCGATCTCCGAGAAGTCAATGCTGACATTGTCGCCCGGCCGCGCCGGATGTGCGAACTTGGCGGACACGCGCTGTCCGCGCGATAGATCCACGTCCAGACTGTGCCCGATCGCGCGCAGCGTTTCACTCAACAGCAGCGCGCCCGGAATGATTGGATTGCCGGGAAAATGTCCTGCCCCGGCGGGATGATTGAGAGCGAAAAACTGCTCGACGATGGTCATCGATGTGCCGCCGGGGTCGCGTGCTCCGGCAGCAGGCCGGCCAGCGCGGCGCGCGGCAGCTTGCCGATGTCGTTGCGCGGCAGCGCTGCGACGAGGCACAGCGGGCGCGGCAGAAAAGCGGTATCGATGCGCTGGCGCAGGCCGTCCATCACAGCCTCGCTGGTCATGCCGGGTGCGACGACGAAAGCAGTCAGCCGCGTCACCGCGTGGTTCGTTTCGTCCGGCATGATGAAGACGCCGTCGACGACGCCCGCGATCGAGTTCAAATGGTAGTTCAGGCTCGCCAGTGAAGTCCGCTTGCCCGCGATATTCACGAGGTCGGCGGTTCTGCCGTGCAGCGTGAAGCGCGTCGCGCCGCGCAATTCGATCATGTCTTGCAGCATCACTGCCGTCCTTACATGACCGCCCTGCACCCACGTGCCGCGCCCGTCCTGGCGCAGCTTGACGCCGGGCAACGCGTGCCACTCGATGGTGGCGGTGGTGCGTCGGGCGGCGACCTGGCCGGACTCCGTGCAACCATAAATTTCGTGGAGCGCGGTGGCGAAACGCTGTTCCGCTTCCGCCGCGAGTTGCGGCGACAGCGGCGCAGTCGCGCACAGCAGAAAATCCAATGGCGGCAGCACGGTGGATGCGGCGAGCAGGGTGCGCAAGTGGATCGGCGTGGTGACGAGACCGCGCGGACGCGGCAGCGCGGCGATCTCGGCGACGATGTCCGCCGGAAAAAACGGACGGCCGGCGTGCAGCGCGAGTCCGCCTTGCGTCGCCATCAGCA
>JBDSSV010000586.1:0-3441 GCA_039928535.1 Burkholderiales bacterium | reverse complement strand
CGACACGTCATCTTCGAGACAATAAAAAAGCCGAGCTTCCCCGGCTTTTATGTGCGATTTTAGTTACGGCTAGAAACGATAGAGCACGCTCGCGGTGAAGGTGTTGATGTTCATTTTTCCGCTGATGCCGTCGCTCACGCGATAGCGCTCGAACTCGCCGCGCAATCCGACGTTGCGGGTGAAATCGAACTCGGCGCCGACGCCGTATTTGTAGCTGATGAGATTCCTGCTCGGCGCGGGGTTGGTGAGTGCAGTGGCTGCGCCCGTGCCGACAAAAAGATCGCTCGTTTTCGACGTCTGTATGCCGAGGCGCGCGAGCAGCAGGAATTTATTCGGCACGATAGGCGCGGTGCCGACGACATCCAGGTTCCAGCCCATCGTGTCGTGCATGGTGCCGTGCACCGTGCCCGCGGGCACCGTCGCCGCATCGAAGCTCAGATTGCCGAGCCTGAAGAACCCGCCTTCGACGGCGACGAAGCGGTTGAACTGATATCCGACGAAAGCCTTGCCGCCGACGGTATTGCTGTTGTTCGTCACGCCTGCCGAAGTCGCGCCGCTGCCCGCCAGTACCGAGCTCACGGTTGAGTTGTCGACGTTGCCGCGCGTTTGACCGATGCCCGCGCCCAGGTACCACGTCCCGGTCGGTTCGGTTACGGCGGCAGCCAGCGCTGAAGTAGCGGTCACGCATAAAACCGCTGATAAAAGAATTTTCTCTATATGTCGCATGAAACCTCCGATTGACGGCGCCTGCCGTCACGCCAAACGCGCAGTTTAACTCATGAACGACCGCAGCACACCGGAGCGGGCCGAAGATACAGGATTATTTCATTTTTTCATTTTGACCGAGCCGGCCAGCACGCCCCGGATCAGGTTGAGTTTTTCCAGGTCTTCGGGTTGCGCGTTCTGGTTGAGAAACGCTGTCTGCACGCCCTTCTCATCCGTCTTTACACCGTTCGTGAAGTCCTGCTTGGCGTCCAGAATCCTGTCCTTGTAGCGCGAAAGTTGGGTTTTATCTTTCAGGTAGACCGCGACGAAATCGTTGTACATGTCGTTTTCCTGGCGCGCGATAAACGATTCCAGCAGCACCGGATCGTAATTATTTCTATGCGCCCATTTCAAGAGCGCATTGCCGCTGTCGGGGTAAAACCGCCAGCAATCGACGGGGTAGCGATGAAACAGGCCGGCGGAAGGCGCGTTCATGTAAAAAAGGCCCTGCGGCTTCAGTACGCGCATGATCTCGAGGAACAATACCCAGAACAACTCGACGTGTTCGAATACGGAGCTCGAGAGCACGACTTCGATGCTGCCGTCTTCGAATGGCAGCACATACGGATCATCTAGCACGACGTCAACGCCCTTGCCCGCAACGAAATCCACGCCGGTATACACGAGGTGCCCGGGACAGAGATCCTTCAGCGACCCGTTGACGTTCTGCGCGCCGATATCGATGACTCTGCCTTCCAGGATATCGTCCGCGTAGGTTTCGAAGAACGCCCTGCCGTTACTTACCGCGGATGGATGCATGTTTGTCTCTGTTCAATGGAGATAAGCGAAGGCGCAAATCGCCGCCCGCATAGTGTAGGTGATTTCCGCCGGTGCGCGAACTGCGCAGGCGACGGTCAGGCCTGCTGGCGTTTCGATTTGCCGAGCGCGAGCTCGGCGCGCACGATCGCCGCGCCCGCCGCCAGCGCCTTCAGTTTGCCGAGCGCGACTGCGCGCGGCAGCGGCACCATGCCACAGTTGGTGCACGGATAGAGCTTGTCGGGCGCGACGAATTTCAGCGCGGCGCGTATGGTGCGCGCGACGTCCGCCGGCGTTTCGATCTTTTCGGTGGCGACGTCGATCGCGCCGACCATCACGTCCTTGCCCTTCAGCAGTCCGATCAGGTCGAGCGGCACTTTTGAGTTGCGGCATTCGAGCGAGACCTGGTCGATGCTGGAGCGCGCCAGCAGCGGAAACGTGCTTTCGTACTGGCGCCATTGCGAGCCCAGCGTTTTCTTCCAGTCGACGTTGGCCTTGATGCCGTAGCCATAGCAGATATGCACCGCCGTCTTGCAGCGGATGCCTTCGGCGGCGCGTTCGAGCGCGGCAATGCCCCAGTCGCGGACGTCGTCGCGATACGCGTCGACGTTGAAGGCCGGCTCGTCGAACTGGATCACGTTCGCACCGAGCGCCGCCAGCTCACGCGCTTCCTTGTTGAGAATCTTCGCGAATGCCATCGCCAGTTTTGCGCGGTCCTTGTAGTGACGGTCCGCCAGCGTGTCGATGATGGTCATCGGGCCCGGCAGCGTGTACTTGATCGGGTGATCGGTGGCCTCGCGCAAAAGACGCACGTCCTGCGAGTGCACCGGATGCGGCCGCGTCACCGGGCCGGTGACTTGCGGCACCTGCGCGTCGTAACGCTTGCGGATAAACATCGTGACCAAATGCTTGAAGTCGATGCCTTTGAGATGCTCAAGATAGCCGGTGACGAAGTGACGGCGCGATTGCTCGCCGTCGGTAACGATGTCGATGCCGGCAAGTTCCTGGTCGCGGATGGCGAGCCGCGTCGCGTCGCGCTTGGCTTCTTCGAGCGCAGCGCCGTCGAGCAGCCATGGCGCCCACAACTGGTTGGGCTGCGCGAGCCACGCTGGCTTGGGTAAGCTGCCCGCTATCGTCGTCTGCAGCAACGGTTTCGTCACGCGGCTCTCCTCGCTATTTTTTTATGCAGCCCGCGTTTCAGGCGAGCGCGTCGTAAATGCGGCGCGCCGCCGCAAACAACGCGCGGTCATTATCGGCCTTGCCGATGATTTGCGCGCCGACGGGCAGGCCGTGCGGCCCCTTGAATACCGGCATCGTCAGGCACGGCACGTGCAAACTGGTCCAGATCAGGCAGTTGTTCGCGTTGCCGGTCTTGTTCAGTCCGACGGGCGCTTCGCCGGTCGCCGACGCCGTCAGGAGCACGTCGTAATCCGCGACCGCTGCCGCGTACTTGCGCCGGCATTGCGCGGCGAACGCACGCGCTTCGCTATAACGCTCGAAAGTGCACTCAAGGCCGCTCTTCAGGCGGTTCTCGCGCAGCGTGGTGCTGATCTTGTCCCAATGGTGCTCGATTTCGTACGTGAAGTTGCGCGAAAACTCGAAGCTCGAAATCGCGAGATGCGCTTCCATCAACCGCTCGAAATCGTCCGGTAGTTCGAGGTCGCTGACATCAATGCCGGCACGCGACAGTTTTTGCGCCGCGTCTTCCAGCAGTTGCTGGGTGTGCGGCTCGACCTGCGGCCACACGTGCGTGCGGCAAAAACCGACGCGCAACGCGCCGGTGTGCGCAGGCACCGGCTGCGGTGTTACGCCGATCAGCACGTCGCGGTAGAGCGCGATGTCGTCGATCGAGCGCGCGATTAAACCGAGCGTGTCGAGCGAGCCCGCCGCTTCGCGCACGCCCGTGCAGCGCAGATCGCC
>JBDSSV010000585.1:0-12140 GCA_039928535.1 Burkholderiales bacterium | reverse complement strand
ATGGAAGCAGGTTCCGCCTAATGCGCCTGCGTGTTGAAGGAATCGCCGCCTGCCACCGCGCTGGCATCCGCAAGGTCGAACACTGATTGCGGATGACGGTAGGCGGCGACCATGGCTTGTGCAATGCGGCGCGGATGATGCCATCGCACAACGTAGTCGCGTGACCGGCGTCCCCACTCCGGCCATCGCTCGCGCTGGCGAAGGATGCCGGCGAGATCTTCTTCGAGCGTTGCCGGCGCGATGTTCAGCAAAGGCAGTGCGGCCGCCATTTCCGGCGGCACGAACGCGAGATCTTCACGGCGTATATAGCACGCGACCGGCTTGCCCATAGCCATCGCTTCCACGGCGAACCCGCCGTACCATCCGGCCAGAACCTGGTCGATGACGAGATCGGCGCCGCGGTAGGTTTTTACCGCCTCTGCGTGGGGCATGCCTTTTACCTGGATAAATTCGATGGCGAACCGCCGCTTCAGCCGCTCTACGGCGTCGATAATGTATCGACTGCCCTTGATGCTGGGATCGCTCGGCGCGTGCACAATCACCGCGGGACCGGTCGTCGTGGGCCACGCAGGCTCGAAGGCGTCTATGTCAACGCTCGCGTACGGCATGAACACGGCGTCCGGCACATAGCGCGCAAGTTCGGGGTTCAGCACGAACACGCGGTCGACCAGCGGCAGAATCTCATTGATCAAATACTGTCTTTGCAGGTCGATCTGCGCGCGGCACGCCGTCGCCGAGTCGCATTCGCCGAGCGCGCAGGGCGTGACTGCGTTGTGGTCGGCCGACCGGCTGCTGATCCGCGCGTCGCATCCCTGCAAGGTCATGAACACCTTTCGACCGAGTTGTTTCGCGAGCTTCAGATCCGCGAACCACAACGGGTTTCTGCCGCCGTAATCGTTCCAGCACAGAAAAGACAAGCCGAAATAATAATGCAGCACATCGTAGCGAAATGGGGCACTCAGGCCAAACAGCAATCTTTTCACCGCACCCAGCGGGGATTTTCCGGGCGCACTCAGGCACCGGTCAAAAGCATAGCCGAGCCAGGTGTTGAAATTGACGATGAGATCGCTGTGGACGCCGCATGCCCGCTCGTGCCGCGACAAAACCCACGGTTGATTGCCTACGTTGACCGGGCCGTGCAAGACGTTCAGCAATTCAGTTGCCCCGGCAGACGGTAGAGACGAAACCGCGGGTGCCCGAAGCTTCGTCCGGCAACCCGCGGCGTATTGAACTCAACTGCACCCGAAGTGGGCGAGCGCTTCGGAACAGGTATAAGACCGCTGGTTTGCGCGCGACATCCGGGCGCACAGCTCCTTGAAAAAAACCTGCACGCCGTCGCCTGGAAAACGCAGATCAAAGGGCGAAACGCCGTCGGCAGCAATCTTCGATTTTACGGCCGTATAATCCTCGTGCGTACGCGTGTTCAACGCGACGTGTAGCGGGTGAAAGTCGAATACGAACAACGACTCGCCATTGATCGCATTGTCGATCACGGAGCCGGAAAAAGGCACATGGTTGTCCTGAGGCCAGTTTTTGGACATCCAGAAGTCCATATTGTCCATGTAGTAAATCGGCAATTCCCAGATGCCCCACGGATGCCGGAACGGCACCAGGTCTTTCTCGAACAGCCCGTGCGCTTGCGATACGTACCGGTACCCGATCAAGCCAAGATCGATGCCCACCATGTGGGAGAAAACGCATGAGTGCGGCCTGACGCCCTTCGGCGAGCCGCGCAGCGTTCGCGTTACTTTCTTGAGCGCATCCTGCCACGTCGCGAGGTTGTCGATATAAGGATGCGGGCATATTTCATGCGGCGTATTTTCCAGGCCGGGGAAGTCATCGTGTACGAAAATCGTGGCCTTGCCCGGAATGGGATATTCGGCAAGAAAACGCGCAAGTGTCTCCGGCGTCATCCAGTCGGTATCAAACGTCAGGCAGATCATTTTCCGGCGTCCTCGCCCCGCTTTTTGAGAATGAACGCGACGAGGTGGCCCATGCCCTCGAAATCGGGAAACACGCGGGCAATCTCGCGCGCTATTTCGTTGAGCTTATGATCGTAGCGCGGCTTGTCCGGCGCGACCAATAAGGGCTGGACCACGCGCGTCAGGAAGTAATACATGCCGAAGCGCTGGACTCTTGCGGACTCGTAATGAGGGCGGCAGAAGTCGGTCAGCTCGCGCTCGTGAAACTTCAGCGTGATCAGGCGGTCTCTGCCGTCCGGCGCAATGGCTTCAAGTCCGAACTTGCCGCGTGCGTCGTTCAGTTTTTCGAGGCCTTCGAAGGTGCCTTCCATGAGCACGAGCGTGCCGCCCGGCTTGAGTACCCGCTTGATCTCGAGAAGGGCCTTCTTTTGCAGCTCCCAGTCGAGCAATGCCATCAGGCAACGCGAGCTCGTCACGACGTCGAAATGGTCATCCGGGAAAGGGAGTTCGACGACCGACGCATGTCTAAACTCGACCGTGCCTTTCAAGGCCGGCGGTTTATCTTTAAGCAACTGGTTGGCGCCGGAGATCATGTTCTCGGCGTAGTCGATGCCGATGGCCTCCACGGCAAAACGGTTTGCATACTGGATGGCGGCATAACCCAACCCGCATCCGACGTCGAGAATTCGCTGTCCGTCGCGCATGCAGCCGGAACCCGTATCGATTTCCAGCTCGCGCAATTGAAAGTCCGATGCTGTCGTCTTGTAGTCAAGGGTTTTGGCAAACGTTTCGTAGCGCTGCTTCAGTTCTTGAGAATCGTTCATTTCGCGGTCCATAGTTGTAAACGTAAAAGTCAGGATACGGGGAGCAAACTTCGATACACATCCAGATGGCGCCGGAGGATAACCCCGTCGTTATGGTAGTTGTCAATCCACATCGCACCTCGCACGCGGTAACCGGCAAGCCACTGCGGGTCGAGTGCAAGCTGGACGTTGGCGACGATCTCGTCGACGGTCCATGCCGACAGGATCGGTGCGGGCTCGGGGATGATCCATTCGGTCGACTTCGGATCGTAAGACATGATAACCGGCACCCCGCTGGCGATGGCCTCCGGCGCGGTGGCGCCGAAGTGGGGCAGCGCGATTTGGTCGAACAGCACATCGACGGATTTCTGCATCCGGATCAATTTTACCTTGGGGAGCGGAGTAATCCACTTAATCTGCTCTGTGACGCCAAGGTCGTCCGCGAGCTGCCTGCTTTCGTCCACCTGCGCTCCCCATGTGGTCATCAGAACCAGGAACTGGTCGGCGCCGAGCAACTCCTTGAGCTTGGGCAGCGCGCGGATGTATTTGTCGGTGCCTTTGATCGCCCAATCATGACGCAAAGTGCACAAGAAAATATGTTTTACGCCACAGGTTTCGTGAAGCTTGCGGTAGTCGCCCTGGACGGATCGCACCCGCTCTTCCTGGATCGGGTGCAGCATCGGCGTGAAACGCTTGATGCCGATGTCGGCCGCATACGCAAGTGAGTCGCCGTTAGTGATGAAAACGTGGTCCGCCTGGTTGTAGCCGAGGAGTGCAAGCCTCCAGACGAAACCCTGCTCGGTTAGCACGATGCGCAGGGTGCCGTGCTCGAACCCGATATACGGGCGCTTGCCGGCCACGAGAGGCAGCGCCGTATCGGTGGAATACGCCTGGATAAGGTCGTAGCGATCGAATAATGCTTTCCAGCGAGGGATATAGTGCCGGTAATGTTCCAGGTCGGCCGGCGTAAGCGGGTCCGCGCGTTGCCGAAAATTTTCGGCAAATATCTCAACAAAGCGTTTCGCTCTTGCGGCGAAATTATGGATTTCCGATTGGCCGTTTTCGGTCAGAGAGATGTCCTCGCCGGATTTCGGTTCCATTGCGCGCCGTTTGTAGCGAAGATGTGCAGCTACGAAGGCAATAAGCGTCCGGAGATTGATAGCCAAGATGACAGGAGCCAGAGCGAGCAATATTGCGATACTCAAGAGCTCTTCGGCGACTTTGTAAATGTGGTAAAGCAGAGATCCGAATGGATACCATAGATACCGCCACCCATCGATTCTGGATTGAACGGGCTTTTGCAGGTTCTGAAGAACTCGTTTCAAATGTGTCGTGTGCTCCCAAAATGCCCGCCGCCTAGATTGGGAGGGCTCAGGCTTACCCAATTTCCGCCATAATTTTGCTGCGGCTCGCATGTTGCCGTCACGTTTCGCAATCAGGTAGTCAATGCAAAGAGTGCTCGGCCCTTGTGCAAACCACCGCGGCCTCTCAAAGCCGTTGAGATCGACGGTTTTCCAATCGGGAAACAACTGGTCGCTTATCTCCCCCCGGTAGTCTGCGTCCTCCCATTCAGGGCAACCCATGATGTGGTAATAGTCGTAGCAAATGACATCACAATCCACACCCGCATTGTTAAGCATCTTGGCATTGTTGTAGGCATTGTTCGCAATGTTCCCAATATGAAGAACGCGCGGTGACCGGCCATGCTTTTTCTTGAACGTCTCAAGCCAACTCCCGATTTCCGGCGGGAGCTTAGTTTCGGTCATGTCGCGAGCGCTTTTTTCAACGCGGTAACGACGAACTGCTGCTCGTCATCCGTCATGCCGGGAAATATGGGAAGCGTAATCGTCGTGTCCTCGCACGCCTTTGCGATCGGAAACTGGTCGTCTTTAAGGCCGTATTTCTGTTTGTAATAGCCAAGCCGGTGAACTGCGTGGGTGCCGGGGCGGGTTTGTATCTTCAGCGCCGCAAGCTCGTCCATCGCTTTGTTACGCGTGGCGCGTCCGCCGCTCAATAGCCGAACTACGTACGACTGGTAAGAATGACCGTATCCCTCGCTCGCGATGGGCAGCGAAAGCTCACTTACGCCGGCGAGAAGTTCGTGATAGCGACGAGCCAGCCTTCTGCGTTCTGCGAGCAGGCGATCGAGCTTCGCCATCTGTGCTACTCCGACAGCTGCTTGAATATCCGACAATCTCAGGTTGAAGCCCAGCCGATTGAAGGTGCTCATCGTATATGGCTTCGTCGGATCATCGCCGGCCGCCGGCCCGGTGGATCCGTGATTGCGCAGGCTCTTGACCCGCTCTGCGAGCTCGCCGCTGTTGGTTGTCACCATGCCGCCTTCGCCGGTCGTAATGACTTTTCGTGGATGGAACGAAAAGCAGCCGATGTCGCCTATGCCTCCCACGGGAGTACCGTTGTAGGTAGTGCCAATTGCGCATGCAGCATCTTCGATGACCGCCAGGCCGTGCTTCTTCGCGATCGTCATAATCTGCGCCATTTTCGCCGGCAGCCCGAATAAGTGGACTGCGACGATAGCGCGCGTGCGCGGGGTGATCGCTGCTTCCAATGCCGCAGGATCGAGATTGAAGGATTCGAATTCGACGTCCGCGAACACAGCTCTGGCGCCCGCGTACTCCGCGCAGTGCGCCGAAGTCACCCAGGTGAAGGCCGGTACAACGACTTCATCGCCTGGCGTGAGCTCGAGAGCAAAAGCCGCGAGATGCAAAGCAGCCGTGCATGAGGTGGTAGCAAGGCTGTGCGAGACCGAATGACGCGCGGAGAACAGGCGCTCAAACTCGGCGGTTAACGGCCCCTGAGTTACCCAATGCGAGTCCAGGCACTGCTTTAAAAGCTTGATTTCTTCGTCGTCGAAATTGGGTTCTGTAATGTTCATAATGACTTCTTAACCGCAGCTCTGTCCGCGAACTTTGGCGCAAGCGAGGCAGATCTATCGATAATTGGGAAATTTCGGGGCATTTGCCAGTTCTTCGGCATGGTAGGCTTTTTCTTCCCCGCTCAACGGGGCAGCAAGGGGTGACTTACTGAAATCGAACTTATGCCCGAGTGCCGTAGCCGCCAGCATATCAGAGTAGACCCCTTTCCAACGCTCCGAGCCGTGATTGGCCAAGAACCATGCCCGATGTTCTGAGGCGATATCCTTACGTTGCAGCAGGTCGGAGGCGAGCGTTTGCAAGGCGGCACAAATTTCTTCGGCGGTTGACGCATTCAGCACCGGAGGAGCACCGGTGAGGCACATCCCGTCATACTGGTGGCGCTCCAGCCGCATGATGACAGGAAGTCCGCAGGCCATGGCCTCCAATCCGGTGGCGCCGAAATATCCCAGGACAAACTGATCAAGCAGACAATCTGCGGCGCGCAAATATTGGATTAACCGCTTCTTTCCCGCAATTGGAAGCACGATCACTTTGTCCGCGACCCCGTAAGCTTGAAGTCGGGTGAGGCTGGCCTCTTGGTTTTCGCCCCATCCCATGACAACCAGCCGCGCCCCCGGCACCAGGCGGCTGAAAGCGGCAAATCCCTCGATCGCGATGTCCGAGCCTTTATAAAAGTTATCCATTCGCGCCGTGGCAAGGACAAAAAACGAACCACCGCTCTTTTTTGCCCACTCTTCACGATAGACTGATGCGCCCGGTGAATAGATCTCCTCATCCAGAATCAGCGGCATGTAAACGAGATGCTGCATTCCGAACCGCCGCGCGTGGGCAAAACTCCACGGATTTGAAACGATGAACGCCCGTGCCGAGAAAAAAGCCCGTCGCTGCAACCGCCCGAGCAGGTCGTCCCTGGAGCATTCGAACCAAATGTCTCCACCCGACTGCGCGACTAGATACGGCCTGTGCGCAAGATAGGCAAGGTACGGGGCTTGTGTGGCAAGCAACGCGTCCATTTTTTGCAGCGCCTCAAGTGTCGCCAGGAATGAGAGGTAGGGTTTCCATCTGGAAAAATCCTCGGCCGTAACGAAACGTGGAAACTGGCGTTGGTTCCGCAGATGGCAATCGTGGATTTCCGCAAATCGATATACATCCTGAACGTGCGGAAGGCTGATGTGCCGCGTGACCAACTCAGATATGTCCGTAACGCCATCGGGCAGTTCGCCGTCGAACTCCTCCCATCCCGGCTGGCTCATGACGTAATTATCTTGGGGGTGCAGAAAAATGCTGACGTCGAGACCTGCGCGGCGCAGTGGGACCGCTCGCGTGTAAAGGCTGTTCGCAATGTTGCCCACGAATCCGTAATGTAATCGTCGGTCGGGAGGTCGATGCCAACGCCACCGCGGAAGTCTCTCTTTAAGCTGCTTGGCCTGTTCCCAAACCGTCGCGCTGAAATCCCGCATTGCACGCAAATTATGATAATTGAGCCAAGGATGGCGCCAGGGATGGCGATCCCAACTCGTCCACGCGTCATGAGCGTCGCCGCCCTCATCATTCTGCCGGATCAATTTCAAGCCGACGCCCATTGGTTATTTAATTTACGGCTAGAATTCATATCGGCTGGGAGAACACTCGTACGATGAGAGCGCGAGACCGGGCGGAAGCAGATACGCAACGAGGCCGTTACTGCAAGAACCGGCTCCCGACGGTCCGCGGGCCGAGTCTATAATTATTTACGGCGCGTAAATGCTGACGCCGAACGGCGTGAGTTTTTGGGTAACTTTGGCTACATAGACGGGACTGATCGCCAAAGCAATGTGCTTGATTTCCATTTCATTGATGCACTCCAAGCCACCGACCGGGCGACCGTGGACTTCGCTGCCCCACATGGTCTTGTTTTCATCGATGTAAGCAGTAATCTGGTCCGGTGGGAAATCGAAATAGAACGGCGCGAACAGCCCTGAGGAACCGAGACCGAAGATCGCGAATCGCTCCCCGGTTTCGTGCGCCTTATTCCGTGCGGCGAGCACCGCTTCAATGCTGGCTTTAGCCGTTGCCACGTTGGCGCGGGCGATGGTGACGTTCGACGCGAACGCGTTTGGCACGGCATTCAGTCCCTGCACTGCGAGCTTGCGCAGTGCGCAGAACACCGGAACGCCTGCTTCTTTAAAGCTTATAATTTCGAATCCGGCCGCCGTGGCGATACCTTCGAGGGTGGCAACGGTCAGTTTCGACAAGTGGTCGGCGCAAAACGAGTCGTTCGGATTGTTCGCAAAGTTTGGCACCCGGATAAAGAATATTCCGCCGTCTTTGAGCTGGCGCCATCCCCACTGCATCATATCGAGCGGATTTTCGACGTGTTCCAACACGCCCAGCGCCACGACCAGATCGGATAGTTGCTCTGGTCCTGGAAAATCCTTATATCCGCCGCGCATTATTTGCGCCGCCGGCAGTCGCGATTGCAAAACGCTAAAGGCCTCGCTGGGCTCGAATGCCGTTACCGTCCAGCCGGGGAGAGTCTTCGTGAAATGCACGAGAAACTCGCCTTTGCCGGCGCCGACTTCCAGAACGTGGCCAGAGGGACCAAGAGGAGCCATTTCCAGCAATACGTGCAGGGACTTTTCGGCCTGCGAAATCGGCTTTACACCGGAAAAACTCTGGATCGCCGCCGATTCCTTGCGCATCATCAGGCTGTAGCTGTCGCGGTAAAAGTCTTCGGTAAAGCCGCGCGTGCCGCGCGCATTGAAAATCAAACCGCAAGCTTTGCAGCAGCGATTATCCAGCTCCGCGTCGGCAAGCACGGCAAGATCCGAGGTGATGCTTTTCCCCTGATAACGCGGGAACAGCATTTCATGATCGAAGCTGCCACAGACGGGGCATGTGGAAGGCGCGGGTTTTAGCTGCATCGGCATGGATGGCGCGGAGACCGGAAAGATCTAACGTCGAGGGCCGTAATTCTACTCTCAGTGCGGTGCGGTGTTAACTTTCACCTCGGAGAGGCCGCGCATGATAACGCATTCTTCATAGGGGAATTGGTTTTCGATGGCCTCGCCGAAAACATCGCGCCGGATCAGCACATCCGGCTCGTTGTAACCGGCCATGGCGCGCAACGAGGTCGTGCCGGAAAATCTTGGGTTGATCTCGAACGGTATCACGATATCATTCACCAGCCGGCATTGAATATTGACCGGCGCATTCGGTTTGAGAGCTCGTGCGATACGTTCGCACTGCGCGGTAACCAGTGGCCAGCGTCCAACCTCGCCTTGTGAAACGCCGCTGCTTATTACCAGCGAATTTCCAAGAGTGTGGTTGCTCGTGCGATTGGGGACGCGTAGCCGAACTGATATTGCGTTGCCGATCACGCGACGAATTGCAATCGAATTCAGAAGGGCGCCATCACTTCCAAACAGCACGCCAACGGTGAACTCCGCGTCCGGGGATCCCACGTATTGCTGAAGCAATACCGGAGTCGAGGTTTTGAGCAAGTGCTGTGCAAAAAGCTCGAGCTCCTGCCGGTCCTGCACGATATAAACATTCGCCGAACCGCCACCACCGATGGCGGGTTTGAGAACTGCGGGGAACTCATTGTAATTTGCCAGATCTTCGCCACTTACGATTTCTCTGGACTGCGGCGCGGGAAAGCCGTGCGCCTGCAAAAATTTCATCGTGCTGACTTTGTTTTGGCACGCTTTGAGCACATGTTCGCGGTTTACCGGCAGGTAAACGCCCATCGATTCGATCCGCGCGCGCTGCGCGTCGAATGTCACCATCTCGGCCTCGGATCCGTGGAACAGCGCTTTCACGCCGTGTTGCTTGCACAGGGCGAGTATGGTCTCCATGTATCCGGGAGCCGATGCACGCGGAACCTGACACGAGATATCCACCTCGGAAAATCCGCTGCAATAGCGATCGATGTCGGTGCCGATTATCCGGTAGCGCAGTTTCCCAAGGCGCAGTGCTTTAACAATCTGCTCACCGTGGCCGCCGCCCCCCACGCCCGTTACCATGACCGGAACCGGATCGCTCACTCGTGAGGCTCCCCAGCGTAACTTTGCAGCCGCCTTCGCTCGAGACAGCGGACGACCTGGTCCGCAACTTTACCGCGGGCGCGCGCCATCGCGAGCAGTTGCACGGTATCGAATGGGATCCTGATTATCTCGACGCTGTTACCGTGCGTGTCGAACAATGCGCAGGCGGCTTGATTGCCGATATCCCTCGGCAGCCCGCAACTACCGACGTTGACGGCCAAAACGTGCCCGAACTTCTTTGCAAAAGGAATATGGGTATGCCCCATGAAAACCGCATCGGCGTCAATAGAACCAAACCAGGACGCTTCGGTGTCCGGATATATGTACTCGCTTAACTCGTCACGCGGGCTGCCGTGCACCAACAGCAGGCGACGGCCGCCGATTTCGAGGCGGCGACGAGTCGGCCATTTTGAGACCTGCTCCCTGGTGACCGGGTCCATTCGCTGCGCCAGTTCGCTTAGTCCGTACACCCGATCCTTTCCGGCGTCCAGCGGCAACAACCCGCACAGCATAGCGTCGTGGTTGCCAAGCAGACAGGGGATATCATGCCGCCTTAATATTTCTATGACCTCGATCGCCAACGGAAAGTAGCCGACCGCATCACCAAGAAAATAAATAAGCTCGGCGCCCCGCGTATGCAATTCGCTGATGCAACCCTGCAATCCGAGCGGATTGCCGTGGGCGTCTGAAACGAAACCAACCTTCAACTGTTTACACGCATGCGTGTCCGTTTGAATCAACCTGTCAATGATACTTGAGGCGCTTGCACGGCGGCAAAAATAACCGAGCGGCCGTCGCCCTTCAGGCAACGGCCCGTCCTTGGCATCAAATCAAATGGCGCAATGCCGGCCAAACGGCTAGTTCCAGCTACGGAGCCAGCCCGTCAATCGATTTAATAGAGGCCGGGGTTTGGCGAACGGAGGCAGACCTTCCTTTTGGCGAAACCAGTCAAGACAGTCGCGCATAGTCCAGGGAAGGAACCCCGATCGGATGATCTCGATAGCCGCGTGATGCATTGCCCTGCTTTCGGAGATGTTTTGGGGGTGCAGATTAAGCACGATGATGCCCGGAATGCCGGACTCTACGATGCGCGCGGCGAGCAAATGAATCTTCTCGGCGGCGCGTTCGTCCGACATTTTCAAGGCAAACACCATTCCATCTCCGAACGCAGTGAGTAATGACCAGTGGTGCGTTAAATTCCCTTCATAGGCTACGCGCCCAGGCAGTAACGAACCATTGAGAACATGGCCGTCAAGCCCCGGCAGGTTCGAACTTATGCTGATAGCCTCTCTGAGCCATGCCGATAGATGACCCCAGTAGCCGTCGTTCAAAAATCCATGGTTGCGCACTGAAAGCGGCGCTGTGCCAGTGAGATCCCGGTACCAAGTAGCCTGCTCATGCAGCAGCTGTCCATAACGCTCAGGTGCGTCAAGCGCGTCCGGATGGATGCCCAGATCCACGCGGTGCGACCGCAGCATTTTCTGCAGCGAATCACGTGAGTGACGAGTCAAGGGATGAAGGAAATACGTAATCGGTGTCTGTTCGAGTATGGCGAGCTGTTCGCGATACTTCTCAAGATAAGCCTGATCGTCGTCGCCGGTAATAATCACTGCACCGAGGGCCCCGCCGGGGAGGATTGGACGCAGTGGTCTGCCGAGTTTGACCGAGACGAACTTCGCCAAAGCGATAGCCCACCAGTCTGCATGGCGCTCCTGTGGCGATTCGCCATCCAGTTGTTCCTCGAACAGGTAGTTCGGTCGCTCTCCCGTTATGCCCCAACGCGCCTCGGTGGGCCGGATCGTTGCTTTCGCAGGATCTCCTTGGCGGTAGCGGGTGAAATCGGCTGCCAGATCGGTGCCAATAAATAAAACACCGCCGCTTTTTACGGGCAGCCAGAACCAGACGGCCGCATTCGCTTGGTCCGATACAATCGTCGTCCCGTCCGCCTGTTGGAAGATGTAGTAGGCATGCAGAGTTCTCAGCCGCGCCCAGAAAGCGTTGTGCTCATACTGATACGTCAGAACGGCGGGTACTGGCATCCCGGCACGTATTTGCATTACACGGAATGCGCCGCAGAAGTCGTCACCTGGCAGGATCGCTATCGCCGTGCCCCCGCCTTCGGCAAATATTTTGGTTCGTTCGATATCGTTAGCGCAAGCTCCTGCGAGCAACAGAACGCGGGCCGAACGCTCTTCAGATTCATCCACGCTGATATCATCGACGCCAAAAAGTCGGAGATGATGCGCGACTACTTGAGTTGCCAGTTGCCGATCCATTGCTATTCGTCGCTTACGCGATAGGCGGTATTTTATTAAGTTTTTGCATGGGAACAGAGCGTCGAAATATGGAACTGCGCGGCGGCCAGATACTTATCTGGGTGACGAAACAGGCTTCCTTGGATGGTCGTAAATGGGCGCGCCCCAAATTTAGTTTTGAACTTCGAAACGCGCGCGATCGGCCAATCTTTTGGAACTTCAGGAAAAGATGGGCCAA
>JBDSSV010000584.1:0-5496 GCA_039928535.1 Burkholderiales bacterium | reverse complement strand
GTCCAGGCAATCGGGCAGATGCTGTCGCGCGGCGGCATTAAGGTCAACAATGTCGTGGCATTGCCGTACAACGTTTACGCGAGCGCGGCGACGCGGCGCGAGTACACGGCATTTCTTTTCGGTTGGGGCACGACCACGCCCGATTCGAGCATCGGGTTGTCGAATGTATTTGCGACCTTCGATAAAGAGGCCGGGCTCGGCGCGCTTAACCGCTCGCGTTATTCGAACGCGCAATTCGATACGGTGTTGAAGCGCGCGCTTACCGAATTCAACGAGGCGAAACGGCTCGCGGGCTTGAAGGAAGCGACGCGTATCGCATTCAACGATGTCGCCGTCATCCCGCTGTACTGGCCGACCGTGCACTGGGCCACCCGCAAGGGCATCGCGTACAAACCGAGGCGCGGCGAGGAAACGCTGGCGCAAGAGGCGAGCCTCGCGAAGTAGAAAAACAGAGCGGGGCCGCCGATGAACGCAGATAAACGCCGATAAATTCAAAAACAATTCTTTGTCATCTTGTGATTTGCGTTTCGTTTTTATCGGCGTTCATCGGCGGAAAAAACTGCTTTGGATTTTTGAGACGCGTTCTTATATAGTGCTCTTCTAAAATCAATAACTGACCCGGGACCTCAATGAAAATCACCCACATCAAATCGCAGATCGTGAAACTTCCGGGCGACGAGCCGCTGGCAAACGGGCCGGCCACGCCCGGCTCGACGCGCGATTTCGTCACGCTCACGATCGGGACCGATCAGGGCATAGAAGGCATAGGCTTCAGCTTCTTCGGCGGCGCGCTGACTGGCGCGCTGAAAACGGCGATTGACGCGCTCGGTGGCCTCACTGTCGGCGAAGACCCGCTCAACATCGAAGCCGTAGTCGCCAAGCTGCGCGCTGCCGCGGGGCAGAGCGGACCCGGCGGCATCTTCACACTGGCACTCGCCGCCATCGATATCGCGTTGTGGGACATCAAGGGCAAGGCGCTCAATCTCCCTCTCTCGCGCCTGCTTGGCGGGTTTCGCGACAAGGTGCCGACGTATGCGAGCGGCGCGCTCATGCGGCATTTTTCGCTCGACGTTGTCGTCAAAGCCGGACCCAAGCTCGTCGAAAAAGGCTTTCGCCAGATGAAGACGCAGATGGCGCTGCCGGGCGATGGCAACCCGGAGCGAGAGGTCGAGCGCATGAAACTGCTGCGCGAAGCGATCGGACCCGATATCGACCTGATGTGCGACATCAACCAGCGCTGGGACGTGCGGCAGGCGATTTCGATCGGGTCCCGCGTCGAGGAATACAACCTGTTCTGGCTCGAGGACGTCACAACGCACGATGACTATGCAGGACTCGCGCGGGTTGCCGAAGCGCTTGCGACGCCGATTGCAGGCGGCGAATACGTTTACGGCATCGCGCCGTTCCGTCACATGCTCGAAGCACGTTCGGTCGACATCGTGATGATCGACGTGCTTAGGTCGGGCGGCATCACCGGCTGGATGAAGATCGCCGGCATGGCCGAAGCGTTCAACGTGCCGGTGGTTAACCACCTGTGCCCGGAATTGTCGGTGCACCTCGTCGCCGCGATCCCGCACGGCCTCACGGTCGAATACATGCCGTGGTCCGGTCGCATGTTTGAAGAAGTCGTACAGCCGGTGAAGGGCGAACTCACGGTACCGTCGAAACCAGGTCACGGCCTCAAGTTCGACCAGGCGGCGCTGAAGAAATACGGCGTCGCCTGACGTTGCGCTCGCCTAGGCGGTGAGGTAAAGCGCCGCCAGCGGTGCGACGTTGAGAAAGAGCACGCCGATCTTGTAGACGGCCATGCCCGCGTAGTGAATGGCGTCGAAGGTCTCGACAGAAATCCTGAACCAGCGCGTGTGCAGCCGGTACATCCAGTCGTGCGCCCAGGCAAAAGCGCCGAACCAGAGGAAAAGCACGGCGTAGTTGATGGCGGTGCACCACACCAGGAAATCTTTAAGTTCATTCGTAGTCATTCGATAGCCTCCGTTGCCGCGACGGTTTCGCTTACGCGGCTGCCCGTTCGAGTAGAGCTTTGAGTCGCGAGAGGTCATTGCGGTTCGCGCGGCGCATGGCAATCGCCATGAACGGCGCAACAATGCGGGAGAAACCGGCCGGTGTGCCGCGATTGCGCAGCGTCATGCGCGTGCCATTTTCTGGCATCGATTCCCACGTGTAGGTTGTCTCCATCGGGAAGGGTCCTTCTGCAGTGCGCATCACGAGCCGCTCACCGGGTATTAACTGCGTGATCTCGTACGTGTAGGCGAGCGTTTTGCCGAGGAAGTGCGCGACGAAAGCGACTTTCGACCCGACGCGCATCGGCGGCGGCGACTTCCACTCGACCGACTTTATGTTGACGTACCACGCCGGCGCATTCGCCGGATCGGCGGCGAACACGGCCACTTCATTGCGCGGGCGCGCGATCGTGATGTCGGAAACGATGTCAACGGACATGGCTAACGCGAACGCCTGCGGTCGTACACCAGCCACATCAGCACGGCGACGGTGACGGCAACAACGGACGCGGCGGTGGTGGCATACAGTGCGGCAAAGCCGCTCGCGAGCGCCGCGGCAGTCCAGTGTTTGGCCAGCAGCGCGCTTTCAGCTTGCCCAAGCATGATCACAAACAATATCGACGCCGTAATCATTCCGGCGATACTCGTCAGCCATGCGGTGAGCGTAGAACAGTAACGCAGCGTGACGGCGACGACGATCATGAGAGCCGCGAACGGGATGAAGTTCCACGCAGCCGGCAACACCAGTTCGCGCAGCGGTTGCGAAGGCCCGGTATGCGACATGGTCGCGGCCAGGGCAGGAATGACGACGCCAGCCGGGATCAGCACGAGCAGCGGATACCAGCGTCCTTTGCGCGCGGAATCAGGCGGCATAATCCCGTTTTCGGCGGTCAAGCCAATACCCCACTGCGGGAGGCAGAATCACAATCGCCAGCATGAGCGGCCACCCGGTAATGGCGACAATCATGGCAATCGCAAGCACGTCGCCTGACATGTAATGCCAGAACGAACACGAACGCGGCGCCGAGACGCCCGGGAAGAACCCGCCGTATTTGCCGTCAAACGCAAAACCCGTGATGACGAGATACAGCAACGCCAGGCAAATCGCGATGGTGATCGCGACGTATATTCCGCGCTTGAAGTATTTCCGCGTCATTTGAGCGGGGGCATCGTTTGCGTATTGCGCTTCACCCGTAGGCTCCATAACAATAGCCCGAGAACGATACCAGGCAGCCACACCCATAATAATTCAGAAGCAAACACGGTGGCACCCCGCGAGGTGAAGAAGCGCGCGACACCAATCGGCGAAACCTCGATGACTTGAAATGGCGCAAAGAAGCGCCCATCCGAAAAGGGCCAGAGAAATGCAATGCCGCTGCCGCCATTGGTAAAGCTATCGAGCACGCCATGCGACACTGTGGCGATGAACAGGAACGCGCTAGCGGAAATCCAACTCGCTCTCAACGCACGGTGCGCGAACGTGCCACACACGGCGAGCGCCATGGCAAATGTTATCGAATGAGTGAAACCGCGATGTCCGAATGCGGAATCGTACGGAATGTCCAGGCGGAATGAGACGACATCCAAGTCGGGAATGATGGACGCCATGACGCCGGCGATCAGCAATCGCGGCGGCACGATACCGCTGCCGAGGCCGAGTCCGATTGCCAAGGGGACAACTGGATGAGTGAGGATGGTCGGCATCGGCAGATGGGACGATTGTCAGGTACCCGTGTCCCTGGGCGGATTGTCGGCAAACCACTGCGCGATTGCCGGCATGTCCGGCTCGAACGGGCCGGGGACCGAGAAGTTCAAAACGCCGGCACGAACGCTGCCGCGATTTTCGAAATCGTGTGTCACGCCGCCCGGCACTAGCACGAACGAACCTTGTTCCGCGGCGGTCCATTTTTCTCCGACGAGCACGCTCATCGTTCCGGCGATGACATAGAAAAGATCGTCCTCGGCGTGCGCGTGCGCGCCCGGCCCCTGAGTTTTGGGCTCGAGCCACCATTCTGAGACCGAGTAGCGCGAATCGGTTTCCTTGCCGTCAGCCTTGAACACCGCGCTGATGCGGCCCATCGGATATGCGCGGCCCTCGCCGGGTGCGAGCATGATCGGGTTTCGATTAGGCGTGTCTTGCGTACTCAAGTCTTTCGTCTCTGCGCTGTCGCGATGGAGGTGCTTAACGCTGCGTTGTGAGGAGGCGTCTTAAGTCCGAACCCGCTACGGGTTAGGGCTCTGTCCAGTCGACGCATAGCGCGGCCAGGTTCGAAGGTAGGTCCGCTCGAGGAGAAGCACAGCGAACGCGGCCGCCAATGCGGCGCCAAATGCAGCAAGCATCAGGCCCCGACTATGGAGAAAATATGCAAATGCGCCCAAGACGACGGTCGTCCCGAAAACGATCAGAACAATGCTTGCCTCTGCCCGGTGAATATTGAGACGGATCGTGCTCTTGCAGTGGGGACAATCAATCTCCATTCGGGCCACGATGGCCTGACTCAATTTTCGTTTTCGCAGATTCGCCCTGCAGACTGGGCACCGGTGGTCCATCTCGAGCCTTAACGAGGCTGTATAAAAAGGTCGAGCTTCACGACGCGGCCAATTTTCGTTCTATTTAGGGAATGCATGCTTTCCATCGCGACATTTTGCATGAGTTACAGCGCGTTTCAAGAAACCGCATTTTATGCTCTCTCATTGAAAATAATTTTCGGGGGTTTTTATACAGCCTCAACGTTCTGGTGAGCTGCGAGCGCTTTCTGCGCGTCTGTTCGACCTAAAGTTAGATTCCGATGATTTCATTGAGGCCCTCGACGACATGCGCAAGCTCCTCGGGCGTAGAGCGGCCAAGCCGAGCACCTATGCGCTCCACGGATAGGGTACGAATCTGGCTGATCTTGACCCAGGACCGTTTTGGCAGTTTTGAAGATTGGAGTTCATGCGTGAGCGGAAAACCGGCACGCTGAGGCTGGCTGGTTAACGCTACCGCTATGACTGTTCCGGAGCGCTCATTAAATACGTCGTGACTGAGAATGAGCACCGGACGCAAGCCAGCCTGTTCGCGGCCCCGGACAGGGTTAAGGTCCGCCCAACGAATTTCGCCCCTCAGTATTCGGGCCACGCCTCAAGCTCCTGGCCCAAGCCTTCTTCGGCAAGCGCCTTTTCAAACTTCGGGTCGAGCTTTGCGCACTCCGATGCCAGCCGGCTACGTTCCATTCGCGCGAGCTTCTCCGCGACGGCTGCCTGAATCGCCCGGCTACGGTTAGGGAATACCCTCCTCGAAACCAAGCCATCGACGCGGCTTAATGTCTCGCGGTCGATGGTAATTGCAACTTTGACACTGCTCATGTCGCACCTTCACAGTATGACAATAAATCATACCATAATCGGTGGCACCACGAATCTAACGTGGTTGTGAACGGCGGGCCAGCGATCCGCTGCTCGCACACTGATTACCGCGGAAGGCCCGTCCGTTCCACAT
>JBDSSV010000583.1:0-4337 GCA_039928535.1 Burkholderiales bacterium | reverse complement strand
GAATTCCTGCGTGTGTTCAATCTATCTTGAGGCCGATCGCGCGCACGATCTTGCCGTACTTGTCGATTTCCGCCTTCAGGTAGGCCGTCATCTGCTCGGACGTGCGGCTGTGTGGCTCGACACCCAGCGTAGCAAACCGCTCGCGCAGCTCCGGCGCGCCGACCGCTTTCGCGAGCTCGGCATCGAGACGCGCGACCACAATTTTTGGCGTCGCGGCGGGTGCGAGCACTGCGTTCCACAGGACATGCTCGTAACCCGGCACGCCGGCTTCAATCATGGTCGGAATGTCGGGCGCGATCTGCGAGCGCTGCGCGGTCGTCACTGCGAGCCCGCGCACCTTGCCCGCGTTAACCAGCGGCAAGCCGGCCGCCATGCCGGAGAAGTACGCTGCCATCTGCCCGCTGATGACATCGATCGAGGCCTGGCCGCCGCCTTTATACGGCACGTGCACCATTTCGGCCCCCGTCATCGAACGGAACAACTCGTACGCGAAGTGGTCCGAATTGCCGTTGCCCGACGATGCGACGTTGTAGCCGCGCGGCCTGGATTTGACCAGAGCAATCAGATCCTTTACCGATTGCACCGGCAGCGCGAGATTGACGATCAGGAGATGCGGGCCGGCGACCGCCTGGCCCACCGGGACCAGGTCGCGCAACGCGTCGTAGCCGAGTTTTTCGTACGCGCTCACCGCGACCGCGAGACCGGTGTTCGCATAGAGCAGCGTGTAGCCGTCGGCCGGCGATTTGGCAATGAATTCGGCCGCGATGTTGCCGCCGACGCCCGGACGATTTTCGAAAATTACGGTTTGCCCCAGCGTTTCGGTCATCTTCTGCGCGACGAGGCGGCCGACGACATCGCTCGAACTGCCGGCGGGAAACCCGATGATCATGCGCACGGGTTTGATGGGAAATGCCTGTCCTGCACCCGTCCGGGTGTCTCCGACGAAGCCTCTCGCAGCGGACTGCGCAAGCACAGCCTGCGGCGCGACTACAGCGAACGCGGCACAGCAGATGGCAAGCGATGTTCCGGACAGACGCACGGCGCGATTTCTCCTCAGGAAGGCGATTCTGCCACAGAGCGGCCCGCGCCGCGTAAGGCGCCGATTGCTTGTAGAATTCCGGTCACGATCTGCCGGCGGCGCAACGCACCGGCAGTGTTGGCCGCATTACAGATAGAACATCCATGATGGCCGTAAACGCCATCGGCGAGGGGAAACACCGAATGTCAGATGCGGGAAAAGCGGTCGGCTGTCCGCCAATTGCGCTGCTGCTCTGGCTCGCCGCCGCAGCGGCCTGCGCGCAGACGTTTCCCGAAAAGAACATCACGCTGCTGCACGCCTACTCGCCAGGTAGCAGCAGCAGCGTTACTTTGCGCGCCCTGGGTGAAGCGGCGAGCAAGACGCTGGGCAAAAAAATCGTCGTCGAAGACAAACCCGGCGCCGGCGGCGCGCTGGCGCCGACTTACATGCTGAAGATGGGCAAGCCCGACGGCTACACCCTTTCGCAGTTGCCGCAGCCGATACTGCGCATCCCGCATATCCAGAAAGTGGAATTCGACGTGCTCAACGATTTCACCTGGATCATCCGCATCGTCGACTACACCTACGGGCTCGTGGTCCGAAACGAGGCGCCGTGGAGAAATCTGCCGGATCTCATCAACCATGCGAAAGCAAATCCGGGCAAGCTCACTTATGCTACGTCCGGCGTTGGCGTGACGATGCACATGGTGATGGAGGAGCTCGCGTTGATGGGCGGCGTCAAATGGGTGCACGCGCCGCACCGCACGACTTCCGAGATGATGAACGCGGTGATCGGCGGCCATATCGACATGGTCGCCGCGGCGGTGAGCTATGCGCCGCTGGTCGATGCCGGCAAGATACGCGTGCTGGCGATCCTCGGCGCCAACCGCATCAAGCGCTGGCCGAACCTGCCGACGGCGAAAGAACAGGGCTACGATGTGAATGCGAGCTCGTCGTACGGCATCGGCGGGCCCAAAGGCATGGACCCGAAGATCGTGAAGACTTTGCACGACGCGTTTCGCAAAGGGCTCGACGATCCGGAGTTCGTGCGCACGATGGAGCAGTACGACCAGGTCAGAAGCTACCTGAATACCGAAGATTACACGCGCTGGGCGCGCGAGCAGTATGCAGTGGAGAAAGTCGTCGTCGAACGTTTTGGGTTGAAACAATAAGAGGAATACGCATGGACAAGTCAGTCGCCACACCGGAACAGGCCATCGCGGACATCGCCGATGGCGCGATAATCGCCATCGCGGGCTTCAGCGTCGGCCATCGCTTTGCCACCAGCCTGATACTCGCCTTGCGCGAGAAGGGCACCAAAAACCTGTGCCTCGTGTGCAACTCGCTAGGCGATCCCGGTGCGCAGCGCGGCCAGATCCTCGCCGAGAACAAGCAGGTGAAAAAGCTCATCGCCGCGTTTTCGGTGCGCCCCGGCACGCCGACGGCGAGCGAAGACCAGATCGTCGCCGGCGACATGGAAGTCGAGCTCGTGCCGCAGGGGATACTCGTCGAGCGCTGCCGCGCAGGCGGCGCCGGCATACCGGCGTTCTATTCGCCGACTGGCGTCGGCACCGACATCGCGAACGGCAAGGAAACGCGCGAGTTCGACGGTAAGACACATGTGCTCGAGCACGCGATCCACCTCGACTATGCATTTTTGCGCGGCTACCGCGCCGACCGCCTCGGTAACGTGCAGTTCCGCGGCGGCAGCCAGAACTTTAATCCGAGTTTCGCCAAGGCCGCGCGCGTCGCGATCGTCGAGGTGGACGAGATCGTCGAACCCGGCGTGATTCCGCCGGAACTGATCGACCTGCCCGGCATCTTCGTCGCGCGTGTCGTCAAGACGACGCAGGTCGTCGACGGCAAGGCATGGCGCCGCCCGGAGCGGCGTCCTTCCGACAAGCCGCGTCTCTACAACGGCAAGCCGGCGCTCACGCGCGCGGGCATCGCCAAACGCGCCGCCGCGCTCGTCAAGGACGGCACGTACGTGAACCTCGGCGTGGGCATACCGACCATGGTTTCCAACTACCTGCAAAGCCGCGACGTCATTCTGCACGCCGAGAACGGCGTGCTCGGCTACGGAGAAATGGTGACGGACGACACTGTAGACCCCGACGTCTACAACGCGGCCGGCCAGTTTGTGTCGCTGAAACCGGGCGCGTCTTTCTTCGACAGCGTCACGTCATTCGAGATGGCGCGCGGCGGACACATAGACACCGTGATACTCGGCGCCTACGAAGTCGATCAGACCGGCAGCGTTGCCAACTGGAGCACGGCCGACGCGAAGCGGGGCGGCATCGGCGGCGCGATGGACCTGTTGTCAGGCCGCGGCGACCTCATCATCGTGATGGAACATTGCGACAGCAAGGGCCGGCCGAAAGTCAAAAACAAATGCGCGTACCCGCTAACGGGACAAGGTTGCGTCAACTACGTCGTCACCGATCTGGCGCTGCTGCACTGGCAGGATGGCAAGTTCATCCTCGAAGAAGTTGCGCCCGGCTTCACGGCTGAAGAAGTAATGAAACTGGGCGATATGGAAATGACGCCGGCCGCGAATGTGAAAAACATGGCGTGAGGGTAAGTCCGATCACGACCGGTTTTGTTGGCGCAACCGTTACGGGTAATCGAACGCCCAACGTAGAGACCTCAACTGGATAAAGCCGCCACCTTGGCCCGCGCCGTGTGCAGTTTTTTATAGCTGTCGATCAGGCGTTGGTGCCTGTCGAGCCCCTCCACCTTCATACTCGTAGGCGTCAGGCCGAAGAAGCGCACACTGCCGTCTACCGAACCCATCACAGCGTCCATCCGCGGGTTGCCAAACATCCGGCGGAAATTAACCGCGTAATCGTCCAGTTCCAGGCCGTCGTCCAGCAGCACTTCCAGCACCACATTCAAGGCCTGATAAAACAATCCGCGCTCGACCGTGTTCTCGTTATATTGAAGAAAGGCTCCCACCAGATCTTGCGCCGCTTCAAATTGCCGCAAGGCGAGATGAATCAGCAGCTTCAACTCCTGAATTGTTAACTGACCCCAGGCTGTATTCTCGTCAAATTCGATGCCGATCAGGGTGATGATGTCGGTGTAATCATCGAGCTCACTGTCTTCCAAACGTTCAAGCAGCGCTTGCAGGCCGGCATCGTCCAGGCGATGCAAGTTCAGGATATCGGCGCGGAACAACAGCGCTTTGTTGGTGTTATCCCAGATCAAATCCTCTACCGGATAAACTTCCGAATAGCCCGGCACCAAAATGCGGCAGGCCGTGGCGCCTAAATTGTCATACACCGCCATGTACACTTCTTTGCCCAGGCGTTCGAGAATG
>JBDSSV010000582.1:0-3692 GCA_039928535.1 Burkholderiales bacterium | reverse complement strand
ACCGTGCTCGGCAATCACGATCTTCATCTGCTGGTGGTGGCGGCAGGCCATGTGAAGCAGCACGGCGGCGACACATTGAACGCGATATTGCGCGCGTCCGACCGCGACGAACTGCTCGACTGGCTGCGCCGCCAAAAAATGATGCACGCGGCCGGCCGCTATGCGCTCGTGCATGCAGGTGTGTTGCCGCAATGGCCGATACCCAAAGCCCTCGCACTGGCGCGCGAGGTCGAAGCAGCACTGCAAAGCGACGACTACGATGATTTCCTGCGCCAGATGTACGGCAACCAACCCGACCGCTGGCGCGACAACCTGACCGGCATCGACCGGCTGCGCGTCATTACCAACGTGTTCACGCGCCTGCGTCTGTGCACGCCGGACGGCAGGATGGAATTCGCGCACAAAGGCGCACCCACCCGGTTGCCGCGCGGTTACCTGCCTTGGTTCGAGGCACCGCGCCGCCGCAATCGTACGGCGACCATCCTCTTTGGCCACTGGGCAGCGCTGGGCCTGTACACGGAATCGAACGTGGTCGGCCTCGACACCGGCTGCGTGTGGGGCCGCGCGCTGACAGCGTTCAGGTTGGCGGACGGGAAACTTTTCCAGTGCGCCGCTGTGGCGCGGGCAGGTTGAGCGCGGCAGCGATGGCGCGCCCTGCCTCGTGCGCGAGCTCGCGCCGGTGGCGGCCGGCGCTGGCGAGCGGCGGCAGGAATTGCAGGTGCACATGGATTTCGGGTTGCGTCAGCATCAGGCGCAGCGACTCGAGCAGCGTCTTCTCGCCCTCGTAGTCTGCCTCGCTGCACAGGCTGCCGTCCACGCGCGTGTAGCGGAGCGCGACCGGAAACAGCCGTGCGCCGCACGCCAGCGCCGGCTGCAGCAGCGATGCATGAAACGGCAACACCCCGTCGCCCGTGGTGACTTTACCCTCCGGGAATACCGTAAAGCTGCTGCCTTCCCGCATAGCGGCAACGACGTGCTCGTTGATGCGGGCGGTGTGCAGCCGTTGCGTGCGCTCGATGAACAGTGTGCCGCCCTGCGCGCACAGCCAGCCGATGACAGGCCAGCGGCGGATTTCGGCTTTGGCGATGAACCGCGTCGTATACACCGTGTTGATCGCGAAAATATCGAGCCACGATATGTGATTGGCGACTATCATCGCCGGCAGATCTTCCGCGCGCGGCGGAATGCCGCTGACCTTCACACGAACGGCCAGCAGCGCCAGCAGATCGCGCGAAAACCGGTGCACGCGCACGCGCCGTTGCGTATCGCTTAGAAATGGCAACACGGCTACCGCAATGGCGAGCGCGCGCGCGACGTGCCACGCCAGCCGTAAAACACGGAGCACGCGCACGCCGGCGGATGTCGTTTTGCTGGCCAGGTTTTGAATTTCAGCGCGGACCGCGCGAGATTTCCTGACGTCGGGCGGCGTTCCGGTTGCCTACCAGAGCGTCGTGCCGAAATTCTGCTGGTAGCGCGCGGCAATATCCGCGCGGGTGAACTGATGGTTCTGCCCGCCGCGCTGCGCGATTTTAAGCGCGCCGAGCAGCGACGCGAGACGGCCCGTCACTGCCCAGTCAAGGCCGTTGGCGATGCCGTACAGGAGGCCGGCGCGATACGCGTCGCCGCAACCGGTCGGATCCACGACGGCATCCGCCTTCGCACAGGGGATTTCGATCTCGCGGCCGCCGGTGTGTATCACCGAGCCTTTGGCGCCGAGCGTCACGATCAGGGCCTTCAGGTTTCGCGCCAGCGCAGAGAGCTTCGCGCCGGTTTTCTCCTGCAGCATTTCAGCTTCGTAATCATTGACCGTGAGGTAATCCGCCTGGCGCACGAAATCGAGCAGTTCCGCGCCCTCGAACATCGGCAGCCCCTGACCCGGGTCGAACACGAACGGAATGCCGGCCGCAAAGAATTCGCGCGCGTGCTGGAGCATGCCGTCGCGGCCGTCGGGCGCAACAATGCCGAGCGTGATGTCGCCGGCAGCATCGACGTGGTTGTGCTGCGAGTGGTTCATCGCGCCCGGATGAAATGCCGTGATCTGATTGTCGTCGAGGTCGGTCGTGATGAACGCCTGCGCGGTAAACGTGCCCGCGACCTGCTTCACGTACTGCTGCGACAAGCCGAGCTTGTCGAGCCGTGCCGTATACGGCTGCGCATCGTCGCCGACGGTCGCCATGATTTTTGGTTTGCCGCCGAGCATATGCAGGTTGTACGCGATGTTGCCGGCACAGCCGCCGAACTCTCGGCGCATGTCGGGGACCAGGAACGCAACGTTGAGTATATGCAGCTTCTCCGGAAGGATCTGCTCCTTGAAACGACCCGGGAACACCATGATCGTGTCGTAAGCGATAGAGCCGCAAATCAAAGTGTGCATGCGCGCCGTCCGTTGCAAAGGCGCGGATTATATCACCGGTGCACGCGCGGTCCCGCCACCGAAGCGGCGCCTGAATACATTCTGCTATGATGGATCGACGCCACCAACTGCAACGAGAGGACGGACATGCTGGATGAATTCAAGAAGTTCGCGATGCGCGGCAACGTCATCGACATGGCGGTCGGCATCATCATCGGCGCGGCCTTCGGCAAGATCGTCGATTCGCTGGTGAAAGACCTGATCATGCCGCCGATCGGTCTGCTGCTCGGCAAGGCCGATTTCGCCAACCTGTTTGTCGTATTGAGGGAAGGCGCGCCGGCGGCGCCTTACATTTCGCTCGAAGCGGCGCAGAAAGCCGGCGCCGTCACTTTCAACTACGGTATTTTCATCAACACGTGCATCGGTTTCCTGATCGTTGCATTCGCGGTGTTTATGCTGATACGGACGGTCAACCGCATGCAGGGTGCAGCACCGCCGGCGCCGCCGGCAGCCCCGCCCGAGGACATCGTGCTGTTGCGTGAAATACGCGATGCGCTGAAAAAGTAACGCGACGACCGCGGCGGCGCTATCCCGCCAACAGCGGAATGCTATTGCCGAACAGCATGATCAACCAGACGGCGATCGCGTTGATCACGCTCAACATGACGGCCGCGCTGCCCAGATCCTTCGCGCGCTTCGCGAGCACGTGGTTCTCGAGAGAAACGCGGTCGGTGATCGCCTCGATCGCTGAGTTGATGAGCTCGACGATCAGCACCAGCAACAGGCTCGCCACCATCAGCGCTTTGCCGATCGCGCCGACGTGCATGGACAGCGCGAGCGGTATCAGCGCCAGCGCCAGCACGACTTCCAGCCGGAATGCATCCTCGTATTTAAAGGCGGCCGCGAACCCGTCCAGCGCGTAAAACAAAGCGTTCCAGACGCGCTTGAATCCGCTCTTGCCTTTATAGGGACTATTCATAGGAAAGCGTTCCGGTCGCCATCAGAAATCCCGCCAGCAGGCGCTACACCAATCAGGACGCCGCCGGCCGCCACGCGAGATCGAGTTCGCGCGCCGCTCTGACATCGTCGAGCCGGCGCACCGGCGTTGTATGCGGTGCTGTTTTGACGAGGTCCGGCTGCGCGCGCGCTTCGTGCAGGATCTCGACCATCGCCTGCACGAAGGCATCCAGCGTCTGTTTCGATTCCGTCTCGGTCGGCTCGATCAGCAGGCACTCGGGCACCAGCAGCGGAAAATAAGTGGTCGGCGCATGAAAGCCTTTGTCGAGCAGCCGTTTCGCGAAATCCATCGCGCTGACACCGGTCTCATCTTTCAGTTTTT
>JBDSSV010000581.1:0-6642 GCA_039928535.1 Burkholderiales bacterium | reverse complement strand
GAAAGTCGCGGTTCCACCATGTAATCTTGTCCTGAAAACGGCGCACGATATTTTCGAGGTGGGCGCTGCGATCGGCGCCGCGGCGCTGCAGCGCGGCCACGTTCAATCTTTCGTAGTCGGCGGCGAGTTCGGGCGGCGGCGCGATTTCGTAGCGCACGTAATCCTCGACGCGCTCGAGCACGATGAGCGAAGTCTCGCGCGTGACGAGCCGGAACGCCTGGCCCAGCCGGCGGATTTCGGCGCGGTTCAGCTCGTATTGCGCTTCCAGCGCTTCGATCCTGAAGCGCGCCCACAACGGCGCGACCAGCGCGAATGGCGTGGCGCCTGCGCGCACGGGTATTTCGAGCGTGACGGGTTTCGCGCCGGGATGCATGACGGTCACGCGTACGCGGGTCGACGTCTCGGTCAGCTGTCCGGCGATTTCGATGCGGCCCTGCTGCGGGTACGGCGAACGCATGACGACCTCGCGCGCGCCATCTGCGCTGAGCGAGACAACGCGCGTCGTCGCATTCAGAAGTTTGCGCGCCGCTTCCGGTGCGCTGTCGGCGAGCAAATCGATGAACCGCCCGCCGCTTGCCTCCGCGATGCGCGCCAGGAGCCCCGGATCACTTTTCGACGATGCCGATACGCTGTAGAGCGGCACGCGCGGCGCGGGCAGTGACCGCGCGCCGAAGTTCGACAGGCCATCGCTGAAGAGCAGGTATTCGGGCACGCCGGCATCGGGCACGAAAGCGCCGAGGTTGGTGCCGCCGTCGTAGGCGGTAGTTTCGAGCGCCGCGCGCAATGCACGCCAGTCGCCGGCGATTACACTGAACGATTGGACGGCTTCGGCCGTATCGCGAATGCGCGTGAGTCTGACTTCGCCGTTCTGCATGCGGCGAAAGTAGCTGTCGAGCAGCGCGAATTCGCGCACATGATCGCGCGCGGCGCCCGAGCCCGAACTGTCCCACACCAGGCCGACGGTTTTTGGCAGCGCGCGCGGCGCTTCGCGCACCGGCAGCGGCAGCTCGGCGTAGAAATAGGTTTTCGCGTCGAACGACTGGGTATACGCATGTGCGCCCGGCACGGGCGCGATGTCGAGTTCGAGTACGCCGCGGCCGGCATAGCTCGCGCGCGCGACCTGAGCGTGATAGCCGTTGGCGGTCGATTTGAAATTCAGCTCGTCCAGTCGGCCGCGCGTTTTATGCGGCGCCGCCAGTGCGCCCGCGACATTGAGATCGAGGCGAAAACTGTCGAGCGTGTCGGCGTATTCGAGGGGCAGGCGATAGATGAGACGGCCCGCGCGCTTTTTCAGCGTCTCGGCGTAACGCACAACGACCTGGCGCGTGCCTTGCGCCGGAATCGGATACACGCGCAGCTTGAAGTTATTGCCCTGCGTGATCTGCAGCAGACCCGGATCGACGCGCACGCGCGTGATGTCCTCGAACACGGCCTGGCCGCGCGCCTTGTCGACCGGCACCGCTTCACGCATGCGTCCGTTCACGTCGAGCGCGAAACTCAGCACGTTCTGGCCGGCGAGCAGCGGAAACTGCAGCTCGCCTTCGAGCACGCGGCGGTTCGGATTGTGGAAAGTCAGCGCAACTTCAGTGATTGCGAGATTGCCGCTGACTTCGGCGCGCACGGTGACCTGCTGCAGGCGCACCGGCGTATCGCCAGGCGCGGCGATCATCAGCTGCGGCCGCGCGACGCGCTCCACGCTGACCGGCGCCAGATTCTGTGCGCGTGCGGCGGGCAGCAGCCACACGCCCGCCGTGAACAACAATAAACAGCTAATACGCAGTAGAGGCGAGCTTTGCATGACTATCTCCCGTTAATGACATCGTGCTGCTGTAAACGGGAGGCACCCCCGGAAGGGGTTAATGCCGTGTGGCGATCAAGTCATTATTTTTGCAGGCAGTCGTCGGCCAGGCACTGAATTGGCGTGAAATCGCGGTGCGCGATGTATTCCGGGCGATGAAAACGCCGGATATGGTTCTGGCACGAATTGATACTGAGGTAGACGATGGTGCGGTTCCACGGCGTCATGTTGCTGCCCGACGCGTGCACGAGATTGCAATGGAAAATCATCATCGAGCCGGCCGCGCCTTTCGGCGAAATGATGCCGCCTTCCGCCACGAGGCGGGTGATCGTGGCGGTGTCTATGGTCCATAACGGATAGCTGGTCGTCGACAAATCGTGGTCGGCCTGCTGGCGCCCTTTTTTATGCGAGCGCGGAATGAACATCAGCGGGCCGTTGAACTCGTTGACGTCTTCCAGGAAGACCGCGATGTTCATCGCGCGCGCTTCCGGCATGTCGTCGTCGTTGAACCACGTGCCGTAGTCCTGGTGCCACTGCCAGACGTCGCCGTCGAACGCGGCCTTGCCGTTGATCTTGAACTGATGGATGTAAACGTCGTCGCCCAGGACCTGGCGGGCGGGCTCGATCAGGCGCGGATGGCGGCCGAGCCGGCGGTACGCGTCGTTGTACGTATGCGCCGCGAAATTGGTGCGCACGGCATTGCTGTCTTTTTCGCGCACATTCTCGGGCCGCTGTTCTGCGTAGAGCTTGGGCACTTCAGCGTTGAGCGCCGCGATTTCTGCGGGCGTGAAAAGGCCCGGGAAGAACAGATAGCCTTCCCGCTGATATTCGTCGACTTGCGCGGGCGTCAATTGCATATCGGCGCGAGCTTATCACTGGCGGATTTCGCCGTCAGCACCCGTCGTGCGCCGCCAGCGCAGGCGCGCGAACGCGACCGCGAGCAACGCAGCAGCGATCGCCAGCCCGACCCAGCCGCCAGTGCCGGGCATGGATATCGATCCGGAAACACGGCTGCTGCCTTTTTGCGTATTCGCCGCGGGCTGCGCTCGTTGCCATTCCGTTACCCACGCAGCGGGCTCGCGCGGCGGCGGATCGTCGGTGAGCCAGGTGAGCGCCACCGGAAAAGTGTATTCGCCGAGCGTCGTGCCGCCGGCAGCAGTGCTGATTTTCAGGCGCACTTCGTCGATGCGCGTCGGTTGCTCGCCCCAGTAAAAAAGGTTCACCACGCCGATGCCGCCGGCCGCGGACAGCACGGCGGGCGCACTCGTGCCGCCGTCGTCGATGACCGGTTTGCCTTTGGACCAGCCGTTAACGGAGACCGTGGCGGGTTGCGAGCTCTTTAATTCGAAGCGCACGAAAAACTTCTGCTGGCGCGCGAGCAGCACGTCCGGCGCCGGGTCGGTCGCGAGTATTTTCAAGACCGGTGCGGTTTCGGCGGCCGCGCACGCAAGCGCAACAGCGCAGGCAAGGAACGCGATCAAAAAACGCTGCATATGATTATTTACTCACCCGATTTCGTCCGCCGCTTTTCGCACGATAGAGCGCCTTATCTGCCGCCTTGATCACGTCGTCCGGCGTGGCCGGCCGCGCGCCGCGTGCCGCGACGCCGATGCTGATCGTGACTGCGACCGTATTCGCGTCGCGAAAGGCGCCGCGCCGGCGTGTCGCCGGCTCCGGTTTTTCCGGACGGTCGGGCGCGCGCACTGCGATTTTGTAGCTTTCAATCGCGCCGCGCAAGGCTTCGAGATAAGGCATTGCGTGAGCAACATCCTTGCCGGGAAACAGCACCGTGAATTCCTCGCCGCCGTAGCGGTACGCGGTGCCGCCGCCGCTCACTTCGGCGAGCTTGGCCGCGACCATTTTGAGCACCTGGTCGCCCAGATCGTGGCCGTGCGTGTCGTTGAACTGCTTGAAATGGTCGACGTCGCACATTGCAATCGTGTAGCGCCGGCCGAGCCCCATCATGCGCTCGTTCAAATCGCGGCGGCTCGGCAGACCGGTGAGCTCGTCGCGGAACGCCATGCGAAAGGTGTCCTGCGCCAGCGCGATGGTGAATATCAACGCGGCGGCCGTGAGGTAAGTTGCAAAGGCATTGGGCTCGCCAATGAGATTCAGCGCGAGCGTAAATGCGACCAGCACGCCGGTGAATGCAATATCGAGCGGCGCGCGGCGCATGAGCCAGGTCGCGAAGCTGGCGATGGTTGCTAGCACGAGCACGCTCCAGCCCAGCTGGCGGATCGGCGATGCGGCGAGCAACGTCGTCTGGGGGAATGGCGACATCGCCCACGCCGTGACGCGCGTTGCCGGCGCGTAGACGACCCACAGCGTGAACAGCATCTCGGCAGCGAGCATGCCCAGGCGCTGCAGGCCATGCATGTTGAAAATGCCGCGTTCGGGCAGCACGCACAGCAGCGCCAGGTTCAGCGGCACGAACACGCACAGTGCCGAATAAATCGTGTGCGCGCGAAAGCCGGCGAGTCCGTCGCGCTCGAGCAACCCGTAGCACAAGTACGCGAGCGTCAGGGTAAGTAGCGCGAAGACGATGCGCCCGCGGCGAAACATTAGCCCGACCACGCCGCCCAGCGCGAGCGCGGCGTAGGCGCCCAGGCCGTTCAGGCCGGACAAAGAAGGCGGCAGATCGGACGCGTGCGGCGCGAGCCACCATGCGAGCAGTATGATCGCGACCGGCGGCGCCACATTCAGCAGCAGTTTTGCGGGTGTCATGGCGTGGCGCGGCGTGCGGTGCAGAAACTGTGCGGGACCATGGTTGCGGTCGAAAAGTGCGGTCGGTGCTCTTGAAATTGCGGTGTAATCCAAGGATAGCACGCGTTTCCCGCACCCAACGCCTGACTGAGGTGGTGCCGCGCGCAGACGATATGAACTCTGCGCAATTGCGGTAATCTCATGCAAGTGCCCGGGCGCAGCAACGCGGTCGCGCCCGATTCGCCGCAACAATTTCCCGCAACCAGTCGCACGGAAGGAACCCCATGAAACTCTATTACTCCCCGGGTGCTTGTTCGCTCGCGCCCCACATCATCCTGCGTGAAGCGGGCTATGCATTCGAGCTGGAGAAAGTCGACCTCGCCAAAAAAACCACGGCCGGTGGCGAGGACTTCATGAAGATCAATCCGAAAGGCTATGTCCCCGCGCTCAAACTCGACGACGGCAAGGTGCTCACCGAAAATATCGCCATCGATCAGTATCTCGTCGACCAGAAAGGTGAGTCCAGCCTGGCGCCAAAAGCCGGCACGCTGGAGCGCTATCGACTGATCGAATGGCTCGCTTTCATCAGCACCGAAGTCCACAAGCAGTTCGGGCCGCTGTTCAAGCCGGGAACGCCTGAGGAATCGAAGCAGACGCAAAAGGATCAACTCGCCAAACGTTTCGATTATCTGGTCGAGCAAATGACCGGCAAGCAATATCTGATGGACGGGTTTACGGCCGCCGACGCTTATCTTTTCACGGTGTTGAACTGGACCGGCAAGGTCGGTATCGACATGAGCCGCTGGCCGCTGCTCGAAACGTACATGACGCGCGTGCGCGCGCGGCCGCAGGTTCAGGCGGCGCTGAAAGCGGAGGGCCTCATTAAGTAGCGCGCGCCTTTTCTCCTAGGTGCGACCGGGGAATCGGCGCATACTGCGGCCTGTCAACAACCGGTCGCACGCATGTCGAAATCGTCAGCACCGAAACCGCCCAGGCCTGCCGCGCCCGTGCCGGCGAAAAGCAAAAACCCGTTCGCGCTAAACCAGAATTTCAATCAGCAGACGCGCAAGCTGCTCGGCAAGCACTATCGCGCGAAATTCGGCGTGAAGTGAATAACGGCAGGATTCAGGAGTCGGGATTCAGGATTCAGCCTCAGGCATCAAAGCAGTTACTGAATCCCGACTCCTGAATCCCGAATCCTGTTTTTAACCCATGCTCGCCTACCGCCATCTGTTTCACGCCGGCAACTTTGCGGACGTGTTCAAGCACGCGCTGCTTGCGCAGCTCGTACTCGGCCTCGCGAAGAAAGACAAGCCGTTTTGCTGTCTCGACACGCACGCGGGTATCGGGCTCTACGACCTGACGCACGACTGGGCGCGCAAGAACGCGGAATACAAGACCGGCATCGAGCTGGTGTGGTCGAGAAAAGACGCGCCGCCGGAGATGTCGCCGTACCTCGATGCGGTGCGCGCGGTCAATACCGGCGCGAAGCTCAATTACTACCCTGGCTCGCCGCGCATCGTGCGCGGGCTCATGCGCGCGCATGACAGGCTGGCACTGACCGAACTCAACAAGCGCGACTTCGAGACGCTGGAGAAATTATTTGCCGGCGACCGCCAGGTGCAGGTGCGCCTGCTCGACGGTTATCAGGCGCTCAAGGCGCTGCTGCCGCCGCCCGAGCGGCGCGGGCTCGTCTTCATAGACTCTTCGTTCGACCGCGCGCAGGAATTCAAGCGCCTGACGGACGGTTTCGTCGAGGGCCACCGCAAGTTTGCGACCGGCGTTTATGCGCTTTGGTATCCGCTGATGGACGCGCTTGCGATGCAGGGATTCGAGCGGCGCGTTACGGCGACCGGCATACCGAAAATTCTGCAGATCGAGCTCGCCGTGCGCGATCTGGGCATCACCGGCAGCGTGCGCGGCTGCGGGATGCTGGTCGTGAATCCGCCGTTCGGCTTCGAAGCTGCCGCGCGAAAAATCACCAATTGGCTGTGGCCGGTGCTCGCGCAAGACGGCGCCGGCAGTGAGCGCGTGCGCTGGCTGGTGCCGGAGTAGCGGCGCGGCGGTAGCGCGGAGATCAGGAAATGTGTCATCTACAGCGGATATAAGCATTCAACATCTTCAACGACCTGAGCGACGAC
>JBDSSV010000580.1:0-7168 GCA_039928535.1 Burkholderiales bacterium | reverse complement strand
GACGAAAAAGGCAAACTTGGCGTAACGGCGTTACTCTGCTTTCAGATTTGTAATCCTGATTGCCTCGCCGAATCGCTTGTACTCTGCCGCGATGAAGCCGCGGAATGCGTCGGGGCCGGTTGTTTCCGGGTCGGCGCCCTGGCTCTCCATGAGTTTCTGCGTTGCTGGATCGCCGACTACCCGCTTCAGGGTATCGAACAACCGGTCGGTAATTGGTTTGGGGGTTTTTGGCGGGGCGAGGAAGCCGATCCAGCCGGTCGATTCCAAATTGACGCCCGACTCGATCAGGGTCGGCAAATCCGGGGTTAGCGGGGAGCGCTTCGCGCCGCCGGTTGCCAGCGCGCGAAGCCGGTTGCTGCGTACATGTCCCATGACTGCAGGCCCGGGCGTTACGGTGGCCTGTGATTCGTTTGCCACGACTGAAGTGACAGATGGGCCGCCCCCTTTGTACGGCACGTGCACCACGTTGATACCCGCGGCATGCGCAAGCAGGACACCGGCAAGGTGGCTTTGAGTGCCCGAACCGGCGTTCGCGAGGTTGAGTTTGCCCGGGTTGGCCATGGCATAGGCGAGCAACTCCTTGACGCTTTTAAATGGCATGCTGGGATGCACGACGAGTATGTTTTGCGTAATGGCGAACAACGAGATGGGGGCAAAGCCGTCGACTGGATCGAAGGACACGTTCTTGATGATCTGCGGGCCGATGACTTGAGATGCCGTGGCTGTCGAATAGATCGTATATCCATCGGGGCTGGCCTTCGCGACCATTTCGCCCGCGATAGTGCCGCCGGCGCCCGGGCGGTTGTCTATGACGAATTGCTGGCCGAGCGCTTCGCCCATCTTCGTGGCGATGATTCGCGTGATAGTGTCGTTCGAAGCACCCGGACTCTGCGGTACCAGGACCCGAATCGGACGCACGGGATACGGTGGCTGGGCGGCGTCCACTTGCCCAACGGCTACGGCGAAGAGCAGCGCAGTGAAGGCTCGACGACAGCAACGCCGGTCGAATCTGCTTATAGAACTGTGTGCCACATCGAGCACCAGCGGCGACATTCCCAGCTTTGCATTGGTTTTTGACATTATATGGGCTCCTGCGGCGCACCATGTTGCTCGTGCTGCCGGCACTGTTTCACGAATTGGTCGAACTCGCCCTGCTTCGCCGACAACGTCTTGAGCCAACGCTGACCGCCGAACGTAAACCCGATCCAGTAACCGATCTCGACGATCTCCGGTTCGGAAAATTCCCCTTTCAACTGCGCCCACAAGGCGTCGTCCGCCTGATTGGGGTCATACATGATGGCATCGGCATAGCGCAGCGCAATCTTCTCGCGTGCCGTAAACCTGCCCGATTTCTCGTACGTCATCAACTCGTACATACGGTCGCTCTTGTCTCGCGCAGCCTGCGCGGATCCTTGATTGCTTCAATAGCCGCACTCGATCGTGTGCGCGACGTAAGCCCTCAGCAATTCCTTGAGCCCGTACTCCACGACCCCCGCGCCGTTATCAAACAGCATCTCGCGCGTGAGCGTGAAAGATCGCATGACGTCCGGCTGGTGCGCGCGCATCGCCTGGTTTTCCGGTCCCGGCCGTCCTGCGGCGACAGCCTGGTCCAGCCACCCGCGAATTTGCGGATCGGAAATTGTCGCCGGATCGACGTAACTCAAACGCGCCATCACTGTCTCCCTATGCCCCGTCCGCGGAGCGTTAGTCGTAACCTGTTTATCGTCGTACTGCACGTCCGGCCGGGGCTACTGCCAGTAGCCGCATCAGTTCGGCAGCACCACGGCGCGCTTCGTCGCGCGTCGCCGATTCCGCGGCGGCCGCGTCACGCTTACGCAGCGCGGACCAGATTGCGCTCAATCCACCGGTCGCCTCTTGCGCCCGGCCTGGCGAGCGCCGCGGATGGGTCATGCCGATGGTGCGCCACTGCCGGATGCGCGTATGCAATGTCGCGAGCATGGTTGACAGGGCTTCACTGGCCGCGCCGGTCACCAGGATGGCGTAAAAGCGGTTCTTGGCTTCGAGCGCTTGCTGCGGGTCGGCGGCTTTGTATGCGGCAATGGAATCCGCCGCGGCTTTTCCCGCGATCTTCAGTGTTGCTTCGTCAGCATGCAGCGCAAAAAGTCGCGCCGCGAGGCCCTCCAGAACGGCGCGGATATCGTACAGGGCCTGGACCTCGGCGGTCGTCAGTTCGCGCACGACTGCGCCGCGATTTGCGATTACCGAAATCAGGCCTTCTGATTCGAGTTGGCGCAGCGCCTCCCGGAGAAGGGTCCGCGAAACTCCCATGCGGACCGTCAGTTCCCGCTCCGTGAGTCGTTGTCCCGGCTGGAGTTGCCCGTCCACAATCGCCTCCCGCAAGACGTTCTCGACCTGCTGGCGCAACGGCGCAGCTTGTTTGGCGATTTCGAGGAATGGCGCAGCCGGATCCAATGCCGCATATTGTCTTATTGTCAGACAATATGCAAACGACAGTATTTACGGAGCTTTCAGACGATGCGTTGCGCGTCACTCCGCCTTGATGCCGGCTTCCTTGATGACTTTCGCCCATTTGGCGATTTCCGCTTGCAGGAACGCGCCGAATTCAGCCGGCGTCGTCGCAATCGTTTCCGCCCCCTGCGACAGCAGCAGCGCTTTCGCCTCGGGCGATTGCAGGCTCGCGACGGCATCGCGGTTGATTTTCGCGATGATGGCGGGCGGCGTTTTCGCAGGTGCGAAGAGACCGAACCAGACGCTCGCTTCGATGCCGGGATAGCCCGCTTCGACCACGCTCGGAATATCCGGCGCCGCGGTAAAGCGCTTGTTGCTCAGCACCGCGAGCGGCTTGATGCGGCCCGACTTCGATTGCGCGCTGATCGTGGTGGTCGAAAGAAATGCCGCCTGGGTTTCGCCGCCGACCAGGGCTGTCAGCGCGAAGCCTGCGCCTTTGTACGGGATATGCACGAGCTTCGCGCCCGTCATCTGGTTGAAGAGCTCGCCCGAGAGCTGGCTGCTGGTGCCGCCGCCCGCCGATCCGTAGTTCACGCCGCCCGGCTTCGCCTTCGCGTAGGCGATGAACTCTTTGAGATTGTTCGCCGGCACTGATGAATGAATGGCGAGCGCAATGCCGGAATTCGAGACCAGCGCGATGGGGGCGAAATCTTTGACCGGATCGTAGCCGAGATGCTTGTATAAAAACTGCGGGCTTGCGTGCGTGCCGATATGCCCCTGCATCAGCGTGTAACCGTCCGGCGCCGCCTTCGCGGCGATTTCCGCACCTATCATGCCACCCGCGCCGGGCCGGTTATCGACGACGACCTGCTGACGCCATAGCTCGCTCAGCTTCTGCGCGATGAAACGCGCGCTGATGTCCGACGTGCTGCCGGGGGAACCGGTAATCAGGCGCACCGGGCGGTTCGGGTAGTTCTGCGTCGAGTCTGCCTTTTGAGCGTGAGCGACGAGCGGTGCCAACGAGAAGATGCTAACGACTGCGATGAGTTTTAACATGAGATGCCAATTGCGCCGCATTACATTACCTCCTCTGAAAGCGCAGCGGCAGTCGGGCTGCGATTACGCAACGCAATTGTCGGCTTCGCAGCGCCGGTAATCAAGTTGCCTCTTAACCCTGATGGTCGCCGTCGCCGGGCCGCCGACGCGCCGCGACGCGTGGACGGCTTTGATTTGCGCGCGCGGTGTGACCGTAGAGCTCGAAGTAGTCGTCCCGCGTGCCGGTCCAAAAAATTCCGGCAGATTGGGCTCGTTCCAGACTTCGAAGAACCACTGGCGCACCTCTGCCATGCCGTAGCGTAGCGCTCGACCCAGTGGGTGATCAGCTTGCAGATGAGCGTGCCACAAGCGCCGTAGTCCGCAGGCGGCGTAACGTTCCCACGATAGTGGAAAACGATTTCGCGGCCCGAAGCCAGCATTTCCGGCATAAAGCCCAGCTCGACGACGGGCCGCATTCCGATCGATCGCAAATAGTCGCAGATGCAGTCGGCGTTGAAGAACGAGTAAAGCGGCTTCTCTTCATGCGCGATGAGCGTGCCCATGTCGTCGCCAAGTATTCCGTGGAAACGAACGTAGCGAAAACCGAGCTCGTCGTGGCAGCGTTTGATCTGCTGCTGCCAGTCCGCGGAGCGCGAGCAGCGCATGACCGCTGCCGACGGTGTGCTCCCAGGCGTGATTCAGCGGTGTCGCCGCCGCCGACACGCAGGAACTGAAGGTCACGGTCGGCTTCATTGCTGCGGATCGAAGCCGACTACTTTGCGCGTGAGGTGCCGTGCCATATTGGCGCCCATGCGCTCCAAGCCGATCATGCCGAATTTCATGTCGATCTCCTGAGTGATCAATTACCACTGCACCCAGCGCCGAAGCAGCGATTGGATGGCTGGCGTCAGGCGCGTGCGAGTGTAGGCGTCCGCCGCTTTTTTGATCCCTTCCGCCTGGGTTGGATAGGCGTGGATGACGCGGGCCAGCGTGCTTAGACCGATGCCCGCGACCATCGCCAGCGTGATCTCGTTGATCATCTCGCCCGCATGGCGGCCGACTATCGTCGCGCCGAGAATGCGGTCGGTGCGTTCCCTGACGTGAATCTTGACGAAGCCCGCTTCCTCGCCGTCGGCGATCGCGCGATCGACGTCGTGCATCGGGATGGTGAAGGTCTTCACCGGGATGCCGCGCTCTTGTGCGTGCCGCACATAGAGGCCAACATGGGCGATTTCGGGATCGGTGTAAGTACACCAGGGAATCGTCAGCGCGCTCAGTCGCTTTCGGCCGAGGAACAACGCGTTCTGCACCACGATGCGTGCCGACGCGTCGGCGGCATCGGTGAACTTGTGCTCGAGGCAGGCATCGCCGGCGGCAAAGATGCGCCGATTGCTGGTGCGTAGAAAGTCGTCGACGCGGATGCCGACATGCATGTCGTAGTCGACGCCGGCTGCTTCCAGATTCATGCCGTCGACATTCGGCACACGGCCAGTGCCGGTGAGGATCGCATCCACCGCGACCGTGCTTTTGTAATCGTCACTGACCAGGTCGACCAGCTTCTGCCCGCCTTCCACGCGCACCTTGACGGCCTTGGAATTGAGCCGCACCTCGATGCCATCGCGCGCGAAAGCGTCCGAGAGAATCTGCGCGGCGTCGCGTTCTTCCTTCGGCAGAAAGAGCGGCTTGTCCTGGGCAATAATGGTTTGTGCGCCGAAGCGGCAGAACGCCTGCGCCAGCTCACAGCCGAGCGGGCCGCCGCCGATGACGAGCAGGCGGCGCGGCAGCGCGGTCAGATCAAAAACATTCTCGTTGGTCAGATAGCCGGCGGCGTCGAGACCTGGAATCGAGGGTGTGTCCGGCCGCGCGCCGGTTGCAATCAGGGCTTTTTTGAAACGCAGCGTCGCACCATCGACCGTCAGCGCATCGGTGCCGCTGAAGCACGCCTGACCGAAAAACACATCGACACCGGCAGCCAGCAGCCGCCGCACTGAATCGGCGCGGCTGATGCGCGCGCGAATCGCGCGCATGCGCTGCATCGCCGCGGGGAAATCAACGCAAATATCGGCGGGAATTCGCGCGCCATAGCGCTCAGCATTGCGCATCTCGGCGTAAACACGCGCGGTGCGAATGAGTGCTTTCGATGGCACGCAGCCGACGTTCAGGCAATCGCCGCCGACGAGGTTGCGCTCGATCAACGCGACCCGCGCGCCCAGCGCCGCCGCGGCGTGCGCCGCCACCAGTCCGGCCGGGCCGGCGCCGACGACCACCAGGCTGTAACGGTCCGCGGGCCGCGGATTGCGCCACCCGCGCGGATGCACGTTGTCCAGCCGCTCGCGTTCGTGCGCGTCTTGAACGGCGGTCGAATGAAAATCTTCGCGCGGAGTCATGCCAACCAGCCGCCGCGAAATCCGGCCCGCCGCAAACCGGTGCCGAGATAGGGGCAGTTACGCATGAGTCGCCAGATCAGCTCGCTGCGATGGTTTTCGATCATCATTACCACGATGCCCTGGTCGAGCCCGAAGTGGCCCGCCGAAACCCACGCGCTCCCGAGCGCGCCGGCGAGGGCAGGATTAAAACTGCTCGCATAGCGTTGCCCGCACAGCATCTCGGGAAAGCGCTCGAGCATGGTGCGTGCTGCGTCAAGAGCGATGCGGGGTGCGAACGGCAGCGACGCCAGCGCCGCCCATCCGCCCAAGGTGCCGTCATCGGGTCCGTACGGCACCCCCCGCGCGGCATAGCCGAACAGTCGCCGCGGCGAATCGGCCGGCCCGGGCATCTGATTGTTCGGGCCATCACAAGCCGTCAGGCCCCAGCAGTTCTCTCCATATCCGGCGAAGCCGTGCGGGTTGCGCCGCGCGTACTCGCGCTGAACCTCGGTCGCGCGCCGGCTGTTCTCAAAATAATCGCAGCGCTTCTCGCGCATGAAGCGATCCTGAATGCCGCGAAAATCAATCCATGCGTGCGAAAACTGATGGATGAACAAGGGTCCCGCGTACAGTAAATCATAACCGTAAAGATTTTCCCACTGATAAGTCGCGGTCCAGCCCTGGTAGCAATCGCCGTCGATCGGATGCGTTGGCGAGCCCAGCGCAAGCGTGTACAGCACGATGGCTTCGCTGTAGCCGTCCCAGCCGTAATGCAGGAATCCGCATTCGGGTTTCCAGCCTAGGCGGATGGTCGCCTCACCGTCCTGCGCCCACCGCCAGTCGACGCGGCGATACAGCGCATCGACGAGTTCGCGCAACCGGATTTCGTCGGGAGTATTCGCGGTGAAATATCCGGCCGCAGTCAGCGCGCCGGCGATCAGCAGCGCTGAGTCGATCATCGACAATTCCGAGCGCCATACGCGCAGACCGGTATGCATATCGAGAAAGTGATAGTAAAAGCCCTTGAACCCGGTCGCGTCTGGACTTCCGCTCTGATCGCTGTCGTGGAAAAAACGCAGCGTCGCGAGACTGCGTTCGACCGCCTCGGTCCGCGCCATCCACCCGCGCTCCACCGCCACGGGATACGCCGACAGTGCGAACCCCACCACGCCGATGCTGGCTGGTGAATTCTCGCGCGAGGTGTCCGCGATCAGTCCGTTGGCGGGATTCGCCGCTTGCAAAAAGTAGTCGAACGCGGCGCGCTGCAGGCGATCTAGCAGCGCGCCGTCGCTGGGATCAGCGTCCACGCAATGCATGCCGTCGTTTTGACGAATGGC
>JBDSSV010000579.1:0-4301 GCA_039928535.1 Burkholderiales bacterium | reverse complement strand
TTTTTTTCAGCGACGCGCAAAGCGACCGCGCTAAAGTGGATGCAGGTGTTCAACGCCGGCGTCGACCATCCGGTGTTCGCGACCGTGCTCGAGCGCGGCGTGCGCATCACGACTTCGTCGGGCACCGCCGCCGAGCCGATTGCGCAAACCGCGATCGCCGGCATGTTGATGCTCGCGCGCAATTTTCCGCGCTGGCTCGCTGGCCAGCGCGAGCGCAAGTGGGACCCGATGCCGCCGGCCGAATTCCCGCGCGACCTGCGCGGTCAGACCATGCTCGTCTACGGCCTCGGCCGGATCGGTCTCGAGATCGCGCGGCTCGCGCATCTGCTCGGACTCAATATCATCGGCGTGCGGCGCAGCGCTAAACAAGTCGAGCATGTGGATGAAATGCACACGCCGGACAAGCTCGCGGAACTGCTGCCGCGCTGCCACTGGCTGGTGCTCACTTGCCCGCTGACTGCCGAAACGCGCGGCATGGTGACCTCTGAGCTGCTCGCGAGGCTGCCGCGCGGCGCGCGCCTTATCAACATGAGCCGGGGCGAAGTCGTCGACGAGCAGGCGCTAATTGCGGCATTGCAGAGCGGACACCTCGGCGGTGCCTATCTCGATGTGTTCGTGCAGGAGCCGTTACCTGCCGCCTCGCCGCTGTGGGACCTGCCCAATGTCATCGTCACGCCGCATAACTCCCCGGCGTCCGCCGGGAGCGATGCGCGCATCAACACGCTTTTCCTGGACAATCTGAAGCGCTGGAATACCAGCCAGCCGCTTGTCAACGAGGTCATCAAATCATGAGAATCGCCATTCTTGCCGGCTGCATCATTGCGAGTACTGCCGTCTGCGCGCAAACGGGTTCGACAGGCTCAGGACAGGCCTACCCCGTGCGCACCGTGCGCATCGTCGTGCCTTACGCACCCGGCGGCAACACCGACTTCACCGCGCGCGTAATCGCAACCAAATTGACCGACGTGTTCGGTCAGCAAGTCGTGGTTGAGAACCGCGCGGGCGGCGCGACGAATATCGGCTCCGATCTCGTCGCCAAGGCGTCGCCCGACGGCTATACGATACTGATGGGCGGCGCGTCGAATGCCATCAATATGAGCCTGTATCAAAAACTGCCTTACGACACGCTGCGCGATTTCGCGCCAGTGATCCTGTGCGTGAAAGGTGCCAACGTGCTCGCGGTGCACCCGTCGGTCCCGGCCAAAAACGTCAAAGAACTGATCGCGCTCGCGAAAACACGGCCCGGCAAGCTCAATTACGCTTCGTCAGGTCTCGGCAGCTCGAACCAGATGGCGGGCGAGCTGTTCAAGCTGATGGCCGGCGTCAACATTGTGCACGTGCCGTACAAGGGCAATTCGCCCGCATTGACCGACACCATAGGCGGACAGGTCGAGATGATATTCAGCGGCGTGCCGCTGCTGGTGCCGCATATCGAAGCCGGGCGCATCCGCGCTATCGGCATCGGCAGCCTCAAACGTTTCCCCGCCCTGCCCCAAGTGCCGACGATAGACGAGTCCGGCCTCAAAGGCTATGAAGCAACAACGTGGTTCGGTCTGCTCGCGCCCGTCAAGGTGCCGAAGGAAATCGTCGCGCGGCTCAACGTCGAGGTCGGCAAAATTCTCGCGAGCAAGGAAGTCAGCGAGCGCTTCATGAGCGAAGGTATCGAGCCGATGGGCGGCAGCCCGGAATCTTTTGCCGGCTTCATCCGCGACGAAATCGCCAAATATGCGAAGGTGATAAAAGCTGCCGGTCTCAAGGCCGAATGAACGATCGCGCGCGCGTGCCTTCGCGCGATTTCACGCGGCTCTTCAACCCGCGCGCGATCGCGGTGATAGGCGCTTCGACCGACACGTCGCGCATCGGCGGCCAGCCCATACCCATATTGCTGGAGTGCGGCTATCGCGGCGGCATTTATCCGGTCAATCCGAAATACCCGCAGATCGGCGACCTCAAGTGCTATGCCGGCATCGCTGAAGTGCCGCAACCGTGCGACCTCGCGCTTGTTGCGGTGGCCGGACGCATGGTGCCCGACGTCATCCGCCAATGCGGCGCGGCCGGCATTTCATTTGCGACGGTGTTCAGCGCGGGGTTTCGCGAAGTGGGTGCGGAAGGCGTTGCGCTCGAAGCCGAGCTGAAAAAAGCTGTGGCCGAAAGCGGTGTCCGCATTATCGGGCCCAATTGCATAGGCACCATGAATCTCGTCGACCGCGTGTACTGCGGCTTCGGCGTCGGTTTCAAGGACCCGCACCTGAAGAAAGGCCCGGTCGCCTTCGTGTCACAAAGCGGCGGCTTCGCTTACAGCGTCGTAGCACTCGCCGATGCCGAAGGCATGGGCTTCAACTACATCGTGTCCGCCGGCAACGAGGTGGACATCACCACGCTCGAACTGGCGGCCGATTTTCTCGAGCGCGCCGAAGTCGAAGTGCTGGTGCTCTATCTCGAAGGCGTGGCCGATGGCCGCCGGCTGCGGGCCCTCGGCGCGCGCGCGCTCGAGCTCGGCAAGCCGATACTCACGTGGAAGGCAGGCAACAGCGCGATCGGCCGCGCCGCCGCCGAATCGCACACCGCCAGCATGACCGCGGACTACGAACTGTATCGCGCGACATTCCGCGAAGGCGGCTTCATCGAAGTGCGCGACGTGCATGAAGTCGTCGACATCACACGCGTATTCCTGGGCAAACGCATGCCGCGCGGCAGCAACATCGGCATTATCACCACGTCGGGCGGCTCCGCCGTGCTGATGGCCGACGAATGCGACCGTCACGGACTCACGCTGCCGCATTTTGCCGACAGCACCGTCAAGGCCATCGAGGAGGTCGCGCCCAAGCATTGCGCGCTGGGCAACCCGGTCGACCTCACTGCGCAGATCAGCGGCAACGATACGGACTTCAACCGCATCGTCGAGCTCGCACTGAACGACGCCAATATCGACCAGATGATCGTGCGTTACGGCACCGTGCAAGGCGCGCGCGGCGCTGCGTGGGCCGCCGATATTGCGACGATAGTGGACAGGGCTGACAAGCCGCTGATCGTTTCCCTTGGCCGCACCATGAACACCTCCACCGCGGCCATCGAAGTGTTCGACGCCAAACGCATACCGTGGGTATTGACGCCCACGCGCACCGCCGTCGCCGCCGGCGCGTTGAGCCAGTACGCGCATAAGCAACGGCGCTATTTGGCGCAGCGCGCGCGCGCAGCACACCGCTGCGTCGCGCGTCAGGCGCTTGCGCTGCCGCCGGACGCGCGGCGCCTGAGCGAAGCGGAATCGAAACAGGCACTCGCTGCCTACGGCATACCCGTTGCGCGCGAAGCGGTCCTCGCTCCGGAAACCATCGCCGCGCTCCAGCAGGCGCCACTCAAGTTTCCGCTCGCGGTAAAGATCGACTCGCCCGACATCCCGCACAAGACCGAAGCGGACGCGGTGCGCCTGAACGTGCAAACCCTTGCCGAACTCAAAGATGCGGCGACCGCTGTCGTCGGCAATGCCCAACGCTACAAACCCGGCGCGCATATCAACGGCGTGCTCGTCGCGGAAATGGCCGCCGGTACCGAAGTCATCATCGGCGTCGTCAACGACCAGTTCTTCGGGCCGGTCGTGATGTTCGGGCTCGGCGGCGTCTTCGCGGAACTGCTGAAAGACGTGACTTACCGCTTCGCGCCGTTCGATGTCGAGACCGCGCATGAGATGATCGCCGAGATCAAGGCGGCGAAACTGCTCACCGGCTATCGCGGCAGCGCCCCGCTTGCCATCGATGCGCTCGCGGATACTCTGGCGCGTGTTTCTTTGCTCGCCGCCGACCACGCGGACCGCATTGCCGAAATCGATATCAACCCGCTGTTCGTCAACGCGCAAGGCGTGATGGCGGCTGATGCGTTGCTAGTTCTCAGAGATTGACGCGCCGCTAGCCCCGGCCTACAGTTCATGCGCCGCTCTAATCCAGGATCATCTCCGTGTTCGACCAAGTAGATTTCTCCGCGCTCGAATTGCCGCCCGCCGCGCGCGAGCTCCAGCGCGAAGTGCGCGAGTTCGTGCGCTCCGAGATCGCCGCGCTGCAAATCACGCCGCGTCTCGGCCATACCGAATTCCACCCAGAATTCACGCGCCGCGTCGCCGCGCGCGGCTGGATCGGCATGACCTGGCCGAAACGCTACGGCGGCCGCGAGCGCTCTTATCTGGAACGCTTCGTCGTCACTGAGGAAATGCTCGCGATGGCAGCGCCGTGCGCGGCGCACTGGTTCGGCGACCGCCAGACCGGGCCCAGCCTTTTGCGCTACGGCAGCGAAGAGCAGAAGCAGCGCTA
>JBDSSV010000578.1:0-6570 GCA_039928535.1 Burkholderiales bacterium | reverse complement strand
GGGTGCTGGTGCAGCGCATGGGTGCGGCCGGTATCGAAATGGTGGTCGGCCTGCATCGCGATCCGGTCTTCGGCGGTGTGGTCATGGCAGGCCTCGGTGGCATACACATAGAGGTATTGAAAGATGTCGTCTTTCGCAAAGTGCCCATCACGCTAGCAGAAGCGGCACGCATGCTGGCTGATCTTAAGTCGACGGTGATCCTGGATGGCGTGCGCGGCAGCCCGGCCGCAAATCGCGCGGCCTTAAACGAACTCGTCAGCGCAGTGTCACAATTGGGTGCAGCAGCGGATGGATGGATGGAAGAGCTCGACTTGAACCCGGTCCTCGCCGGACCCGATGGCGTAAGCGCCGTAGATTGGCTGATGATATGTCGTTAAAAGCAGGAAATCCAAAGAGCGCGACAATCGCGCGCCTGACGTGCGCCGTTTTGCTCGCCGGTGCAATGCAGGCCGGCAAGGCTCAGACGCAGCTGCACGCGGTGCCGGTCACCGAGACGACGCCGGCCTATGTGCTGGAGGGCTATCGCGTGCTGCCGCCGCCGGGCAAGAACTGGTTTGAAATGCAGCGCGACCGCCAGCAGGCACTGTTCGGCAAAAAGATCGATTCGCCCACGCATTCCTTCGTGGCGACCGCGACGTCGGGGCCCGTCAATGAAAAATTCGACACCCGCGAGCAGTTCAAGGATTACGTGAACAAGATGCGCTCGGCGGAGCTCGATACTGCGCGTTTTCGCATCATCGAATTCGATTCGTCCATCGACAACACGTTCGATGCCTGGTGCGTTCGTTATCGCTTCAAACGCGCCGACCGCGATGCCGTGCTGTCGCGCAACCGCGCGTTATTGCTCGAGGACTACGGCATTACCTGCCTGCATCCGCAGAAAAAAGAACTGGTAGTCGATATCGGTTATTCGGAGCGCGGGCGCCCGGCCGAACTCAGCGCCGATCTGCGCCAGGAAGGGGAGACCTTCGTGCGCAGCCTGGAATTCGCCGGGTTCTGAGGATGGCGGTCACGCTCGACGATGTGCGCGCAGCGGCGGCCGTGTTGCGGGAGGCAATAGTCGAGACGCCTTGCCTGCATTCGCGCACGTTGTCGGAAGTGACCGGCGCCGAGGTTTATCTCAAGTTCGAGAACCTGCAGTTCACCGCTGCATTCAAGGAACGCGGCGCGCTGAATAAATTGCTGTCATTGACGGCCGCCCAGCGCAGCGCCGGCGTGATTGCGGCGTCGGCCGGCAACCACGCGCAAGGCGTCGCTTACCACGCGCGGCGGCTTGGCATCCCGGCGGCCATCGTGATGCCGCGCTTCACCCCGCATATAAAGATCGAGCGCACGCGCAGCCATGGCGCGGAAGTGATCCTGCATGGAGATAATTTCGACGCCGCGCGCGGGCATGCGGATATTATTGCCGCCGCACGCGGTTGCGTGGTCGTGCCTCCGTACGACGACGAAAAAATCATTGCCGGGCAGGGCACGCTCGCGCTCGAGATGCTGGCGGCGTGGCCGCAGCTCGATGCTTTGATCGTGCCCATCGGCGGCGGAGGTTTGATCGCGGGCATCGCGATAGCCGCCAAGGCAATCAAGCCCGGCATCGAAGTCGTCGGCGTGCAAACCGAGCGCTATCCTTCCATGGTTTGCGCGCTACGCGGGCAGGACGCTCAATTCGGCGTGAGTACGATAGCCGACGGCATCGCGGTCAAAAGTCCGGGCAAGCTTACTTTGCCGGTCGTGCGCCAGCTAGTGGACGATATTGTGCTGGTCGACGAAGGCGCGCTCGAGCAGGCCATCGTCATGCTGCTCGAAATCGAAAAGACCGTGGTCGAAGGCGCCGGCGCGGCCGGGCTTGCCGCGCTGCTGGCGCATCCACAGCGATTCACGGGCAAGCGCGTCGGCCTGATTCTGTGCGGCGGCAATATCGATCCGCTGGTGCTGGCCGAAATCATCGAGCGCGGCATGGTGCGCGCGGGAAGGCTCACGCGCCTGAACGTCGAGCTCAGCGACCTGCCGGGTTCTCTCGCGCAGGTTACAGCGTGCATCGCCGCAGCAAACGCAAACATCGAGGAAGTTCATCACCAGCGTACGTTCACGCATCTACCGCTGCAAACGACGGCAGTCGAATTCGTGGTGCGCACGCGCAATCAGGCACACGCAGCTGAAATAATTACCGCGCTGACGGCGGCCGGATTTGTCGCGCGTCTGGACAATGCAGGCGAGTAGGGGGCGAGCGGTTCCTCGCCGCTACTCAACCTTGATGCCGGCGACCTTGATGACTTTTTTCCAGCGCTCGGACTCCACGCGCATGAATTTTACGAGCTCGTCCGGCGTGCTGCTGCGCGGCTCGGCGCCTTGCGCCGCGAGGCGCTTCGCCATTTCCGGCTCGGCCAGTATCTGCACGACCTGCTTGTTGAGTTTCATGATGATGTCGTGCGGCGTTTTGGCTGGTGCGAACATGCCATACCAGGTAACGTTTTCAAATCCCGGCACGCCGGCTTCCGCCACTGTCGGAATATCCGGCACCGCGGGAGAGCGGCGCGCGCTGCCCACCGCGAGCCCCTTCAGCTTGCCGCTTGCCACCAGCGGCAGCACTGACGGCATGCTGTTGAACATGACCTGCACCTGCCCGCCGATGAGGTCCGTAATAGCGGGGCCGGTGCCCTTGTACGGTACGTGCAGGATATCGGTACCCGTTAATGCCTTGAACAATTCCATGCCCATGTGATTAGGCGAGCCCTGACCGACCGATGCATAGTTGAGCTGTCCCGGCCGTGATTTGGCGAGCGCGATGAGTTCCTTCACGGTGCTGGCCGGCACGGAACTGTTCACCACCAGTATTTGCGGATTCAGCACGAGCAGGCTGACCGGCGCAAAATCTTTTACGGCGTCATAAGGCAGCTTGCTCGACAACGCCGGATTGATTGTCAGCCCCGCCGACGTGCCAAACAACAGCGTATAGCCGTCGGCGACCGCTTTCGCTGCGAGATCAGTGCCGATGACGCCGCCGGCCCCGGCGCGGTTGTCGATGACGATTTGCTGGCCCCAAGCTTCGGTCAGCTTGGCACCGATCGCGCGCGCGACCACATCGGTTGGTCCGCCCGGCGGGTAGGTGACGATCCAGCGTATAGGGCGACTCGGATACGGCTGTGCATAGGCGCTGTGGCATGCATTCAACAGCAAAGCAGCGGTCATGCATGTCTGCAGCAAGGAAATGCGGTTCATAGTTTTCATCGTGTATTACTCCAGGCGTATGCCGCTGGCGCGTATGACCCTGTCCCAGCGGGAAGTTTCAGCGCGCATGTAAGCGGCTAGTTGTGGCGGCGTCGAATTCGCGGGTTCGACGCCGAGCTGCGTGAATTGACGCTCAATTGCGGGCGACACCAGAATTTTGACGAGCTCGGCGTGCAAGCGGTCGATGATGGCGGCCGGCGTGCGGTGCGGCAGAAAAATCGCGTACCAGGTCACCAGCTCGTAACCCGCAATCGATTCGGACATGGTCGGGGTATCCGGTATCGCTGCCGTGCGTTTTGGCGCGCCGGTCGCGAGCAGCTTAAGGCGGCCCGCCGTAACGTGCGGCTGCACGGACGGCAGGCTCGTAAACATCAACTGAACCTGGCCCGCAATCATGTCGGTGAGCGCAGGCGCCGTGCCTTTGTATGGCACGTGCAGCATATCGATGCCCGCCGCCTGCTTGAGTAGCTCCATGCCCAGATGGCCGGTGCCGCCAGTCTGCACCGAAGCATAATTGAGCTGGCCGGGCCGTGATTTTGCATAGGTGATGAGCTCCGCGACCGACGCGACGGGCAACTTCGCGTTCGCGACCAGCACTTGCGGCGACGTTACGACCTGCGTGACGGGCGCAAAATCGCGCACCGCATCATACGGCAGCTGCGACGTCAGCAAGGGCAGGGTAACGAGTTGGCCCGGTGTGCCAAGCAGCAGGGTGTAGCCATCGGGGTTCGCGCGCGCGACGATTTCGGTCGCAATCACGCCGCCGCCGCCGGAGCGGTTGTCGACTATGACCTGCTGGCCGAGGGCTTCCTGCAGCCTCGACGCCAGAACGCGGCCGACAAGATCCGTCGGGCCGCCGGGCGTATAAGGGATGACCATGCGCAGCGGCCGCTGCGGATAATTGTCCGCGCTGGCCGCCGGCTGCACGCAAATCCATGCGGCTATGCACGGGACGGCGATGGTCGCTGTGAGGGTGGCTGAATTCTGCATCGTGGCAACGCTGTGCGCCTAGTTATAGGACGGTGCGGCAAATGCCGATGATGCCGTAAAACCGCGCGCGCACCAATAGCATCCGCTGCGGCGCGTGGATATAATGGCCCACGATACAAGACGCCGCTCAGGCGCAAAAGCTACCGCCCTCAGGAGATCAAGCGATGATCAAGTTGCCGCGTTCGACGATGCAGTTCCTTTTTACGCTGGCGCTTGCGCTGATAAGCACCGCGTCATTTGCGCAAGGCCGCTGGGTCAAGCTCGCGCCGTTGCCGGAGCCCGCGGAAGAGGTGCTGGGTGCAGCGGCGGGCGGCAAACTCTATGTGTTCGCAGGCCTCGCGCCGGGCTGGAAACCGAAGGCCATGGTGTACGAATACGATCCGGCGAGCGACAAATGGACCAAAAAGAAACCGATGGCGCTGCCATCGCATCACGTTGCGATTACCGAGCACAAAGGCAAGATTTACGTGTTCGGCGGTTTCGTGCTGCCGGCGTCGGGCCCGGCTGCATGGCAGCCGATCGACAACGCGTTCGAATACGATCCGGCGGCGGACACCTGGAAAGCACTCGCGCCGATGCCGACGAAACGCGGCGCGGCGGGCGCCGTTGGCGTCGGTGACAAACTTTACGTGATCGGCGGCGCCTCCGTGCTGCCCAATTCTAAGGACACCGCAATACATCCAACGCGCGCGCATCGCTCACTCACCACCGTCGAGGAATACGATCCGGCGACCAACACATGGCGCGAACGCGCCATGATGCCGACGCCGCGCAACCACCTTGCGATCGGCGCGGTCAACGGCAAGATTTACGTGCTCGGCGGCCGCATCGGCGCCGCATTCATTTCCGGCGGGGGCAATCGGCTCGATCTGGTCGAGGAGTACGACGTTGCGGCAGACAGCTGGAACCCGGTGCGCGCGCGCATGCCGACGGCACGCAGCGCGGTAGCTTACGGGGTGTACGGCGGCCGCGTATATGTGGCGGGCGGCGAGCACCAGGAATATCACCTGTCGACCGCGTTTCGCGCGTTCGAAGGCTACGATGCCGCGAAAAAGCAATGGTTCGTAATGCCGCCGATGCCGCTGCAGCGTCACGGGCTGGCCGGCGCCGTGCTCGGCAATCGTTTCCATCTCATCAGCGGCGACGTGCAATCGGCCGGCACCGGTCTTGAAATGCACACCGACGCGCACGACGCGTTCGAATTCGACAGCACCGCGACCGCGAAATAATTGCTAGCCTCTGCACTGACGACGCCCTACCGGCGTCGGCGCGGCTGCGCGCTCGCAATCGATTATGCGCGGCAGCAGTGCCGGCCCGCGACTTCCTATAAACTAGGCGCTTTTCTCAACGGACGACATGCCCATGCAAACCAATACGGACAAACTCATCGCCACCAAGGAAAACGGCATCGGCTGGATCACATTCAACAACCCGGCGCGGCATAACGCGGTGTCGCTCGAAATGTGGCAGGGTCTGACGGCGACGCTCGAAAGTTATGCCACCGACCCCGAAGTGCGAGTCGTCATACTGAAGGGAGCGGGCGACAAGGCCTTCGTGGCGGGCGCGGATATCTCGCAGTTCAAGGAAAAGCGCTCAAGCCCGGAAGCCGTTGAGCTTTACAACACGACTGCCGACAAAGCAGGCCTCACGCTACAAACCTGTCCGAAGCCGACCATCGCCATGGTGCGCGGTTACTGCATAGGCGGCGGCACGGCGCTTGCCGTTGGTTGCGACATCCGCATTGCGGCGGACGATGCGCGCTTCGGCGTGCCCGCGGCGAAACTCGGATTGGGTTACCGGTTTACCGGCATCAAGCGGCTCGCCGACGTGGTCGGGCCCGCATTCACCGCGGAAATCTTCTTCACCGCGCGCCAGTTCACCGCGCAGGAAGCATTGCAGATGAATCTCGTCAACCGCGTAGTGCCGGCTGCCGAGCTCGAAAAATACACACTCGACTACGCGAATACTATCGTCAACAACGCGCCGCTCACGATTGCTTCGGTCAAGCGCAGCATCATCGAGTATCAGCGCGATCCGGCCAAGCGCGACATGGCGCTGTGCCAGAAACTGGTCGACGATTGCTATACCAGCGCCGACTACAAGGAAGGCCAGGCTGCGTTCATGGAAAAGCGCAAGCCGGCGTTCGTCGGCCGCTAAGCGTCCGCAGTGAGAAACCGCGAGCAGTGCGGCGGCTCTTTATGCGCGGCGGTATTTATCGCTTGCGTGCTGCTCGTACAGGCGAGCGCGTACGCGGCCTACCCGGACCGTCCGGTGCGCCTCATCGTGGCGCAATCGCCCGGCGGTAACGCAGATATCATCGGCAGGGCACTCGCGGAAGGACTGGGTGAGCGGTTG
>JBDSSV010000577.1:0-4397 GCA_039928535.1 Burkholderiales bacterium | reverse complement strand
CGTGGCCGCGCGCGCCGGGATCTTCGCCGCCGTGGCCGGCGTCGATGGCGACGATGACGAGGCGCTGGTTGTCGGCCTTCGACGGCCGCGGCGGCTTGGCCCGCGGATCGATCGACGTCGGGAAGAGCGCGCTGTCCGGCGATTTTGCTGCCTTGAGTGCGGGCGACCCGAGCAACGGCACAGACCCATTATTTGGCGCGGTGTTTGGCGCGGTGGCAGGCGCTGATGCGCTATTCACCGCGGTTCCAAGCGCCGGTACCGAAGGCGGCGCCTCCCCGCTCTGCTTTTTCTCGAGCAACGCCAGCAGCGGGTCAATGGCCTGCACGGGGTAGATGTCGATGACGAGCCGGTTGCCGTATTCGGCAATGGGCTTCAGGGTGAAGACTTCGGGCTTCGCTTCGGTTTTGAGATCGAAGACGAGGCGCACGACGCCGGGCTTGAAGCGGCCGACGCGCACGGCTTTCACATAAGGATCGTCGGCGCCGATCTTGGCCGACAGTTCCTGCAGCGCGGTGGTGATGTTGACGTCTTCGAGATCGAGCGCGAGCCGGTCGGGATTTTTCAGCAGCTGCATTTGATAGCTGATCGGCGTCGCCGATTCGACCGTCACGCGCGTGTAATCCTGCGCCGGCCACACGCGCACCGACGAGATCGCGGTCGCCGCGTACGCAGCATTTGCCGCCAGCATCATGCCCAGCAGAAAGAAAGGCGAGAGGAATTTCATGCAGGTATAACGCGAAATGCAGCGCCCGGCGTACGCGGTCGCCGCGGCGAGGTGGTGGGTCAGATTTGCAGCCGCCTCAAACAATTTTTACCAGCCTCCGTATTCGCAATGAGCGCGAAGTTGCGTCCGTCACCGGCCACTGTCATTTCGATTGTCACATCGGGCGGGGGCAGTTGCGTTCCCGCTTTTTCAGGCCACTCGACGAGGCAGATCGCGTCGTTGCTGAAGTACTCGCGAAATCCGGCGTCTGCCCATTCGTCGGCATACTTGAGCCGATAAAAATCAAAGTGATACAAGTATAAACTAGAAACGGTGTAAGGTTCAACCAATGTGTAAGTCGGGCTTTTTATGCGCTCCCGGACGCCCAGGGCCTGCAGGAGTCCACGCGCAAAGGTAGTTTTGCCCGCACCGAGTTCGCCGTGGAGATAAATCACCATGCCGGGGCTCAATCCCGGCGCAATAGCAGCGCCGAGCGCTAGCGTGTCGGCAGCGGCCGCGAGCCGGCGCGTCAATTCGATATCATGCGAGATCATGCAGACCGAACATTCAGCGCAGCCCGCCGCCGATTTGGCCGAATTGGCGCGGCAAATCCGGGCGTGGGGCGGCGCGCTCGGATTCCAGCAAGTCGGCATCGCCGACGCCGATCTGAGCCATGCCGAACCGCGTCTTCTCGAGTGGTTGAACGCGGGTTTTCATGGCGACATGGATTATATGGCAAAGCATGGCGTCAAACGCGCGCGCCCCGGCGAGCTGGTACCCGGCACTCTGCGCGTGATCGCCGCGCGCATGAACTACCTGCCGGCGCGCGCCGCCGACAGCTGGGAGGTCATCAACGCGCCGGCACGGGCGTTCGTCTCGCGCTACGCGCTCGGCCGCGACTATCACAAGGTGCTGCGCCGGCGCCTGCAGCGCCTCGCGGAGCGCGTCGAAGCCGCGGTCGGCCGTTTCAGCCATCGCGTGTTCACCGACAGCGCGCCCGTGATGGAAGTGGAGCTCGCGGAAAAAGCCGGCATCGGCTGGCGCGGCAAGCACACGCTGCTGCTCACGCGCGAGGCGGGCTCGTTCTTTTTTCTCGGCGAGATCTACACCGATCTGCCGTTGCCGGTCGACAGCGCGATCGGCAACCACTGCGGCACGTGCGAGAAGTGCATCGACGTCTGCCCGACGCGCGCTATCGTCGCGCCGTACAGCCTGGATGCGCGGCGCTGCATTTCCTACCTGACGATAGAGCATTTCGGCAGCATTCCGGTCGAGCTGCGGCCGCTGATCGACAACCGCGTGTACGGCTGCGACGATTGTCAACTCGTATGCCCGTGGAACAAGTTCGCACAGACCAGCGGCGAAACGGATTTCGCCGTGCGCAACGGTCTCGACAACAGCACGCTCGTCGACTTGTTTGCGTGGAGCGAGGACGAATTTCATGCGCGCCTTCTCGGCAGCGCCATCCATCGCATCGGTTACGAGCGCTGGCTGCGCAATCTCGCGGTCGGTCTCGGCAACGCATTGCGCGCCGTGGCGCCATCGGCGCCGTCCGCTGCGGTTATAGTGGCGGCTTTGCGCGCGCGCGCGGATCATGCGTCGGCGCTGGTGCGCGAGCATGTGGCGTGGGCGCTGGAGCAGGTGGCCCGCACGGTGGAAATTAATTTCAGGGGGCCGCAATGAATTCACTCACGGGGAAAGTCGCACTGGTCACGGGCGCATCGCGCGGCATCGGGCGCGCCATTGCGCTGGCGCTGGCCAATGCGGGCGCCGCCGTCTATCTAGCCGCCGACAGCACGCGTGAAGAACTGTCGGCAGTCGCCGCTGAGTGTCGCTCGCACAACGCGTTCTGCCGGGCCGAATTCGGCTTGTTCGATCTTGCTAAAGCGGGAGACGTGCAAATGATGGTCGATGCCGCCATCGCGAGCCTCGGCCGCGTCGATATCCTGGTCAACAACGCCGGCATCCGCATCCGGCATCCGTTCGGAGAATATTCGGCGGAGGAGTTCGATCAGTTGATCGCGGTCAACCTGCGCGCGGCATTTCTCGCGAGCCAGGCGGTGGTGCCGTCGATGCGCGCCAACGGCGGCGGGCGCATCATCACGATCGCGAGCCAGAACGGCATCGTCGCCACGGCCAATTCGGCGCTCTACGGTATCTCGAAGGCAGCGCTCATCTATCTGACGAAGGCGATGGCGTTCGAGCTGGCGAAAGACAAGATCACGGTCAACGCCGTGAGCCCGGGCCCGATCGAAACCGAATTCACGCGCGCGCGCATGGAAAAAGAGCCTGGTCATCGCGAACTGCGCGCGTCGCAGGTGCCCGTTAATCGCTGGGGCAAGCCGGAAGAAGTCGCCGAGGCCGTTTTATTTCTGGCCTCGACCGACGCGACGTTTATGCATGGCAGCAACCTCGTCATCGACGGCGGCTACATCATTCATTAATGACAAACACGCAAGCTCTCTGCGACTACGCAGTTACTGCTAAAATTTTTTCATACCCCGCCCTGAAACTTTCTTCCACGAGGCCCCCGATGCCCACCTACCGTCCCGTCATCACCGGCACGCGCCACATGATCGCCGCCGGCCATCATGCGGCCGCGCACGCCGGCTTCACCATTCTCGAAGCGGGCGGCAACGCGATAGATGCGGGTGTCGCGGCTGGCATGGCGGTCGGCGTACTGCAGACCGACCGCGTCAATTTCGCCGGTGTCGCGCCGATGATGATCTACCTCGCAAAATCGCGCGAGATCGTCAACATCGACGGGCTGGGCACGTGGCCGCGCGCGGCGAACATCGAAGTGTTCAACAAGCAATACGGCGGCAAGATGCCGCCCGGCATTCTGCGCACCGTGATGCCGGCCGCGCCATACGCATGGATCACGGCACTGGAGAAATACGGCACCATGAGTTTTGGCGAGGTCGCGTCCGCCGCGATCCGCTTCGCGCGCGATGGGTTCGCGATGCACTGGTTCATGGCCGAATACATCGACGAGCACCAGGAAGCGTACCGGCGCTGGCCATCGAGCGCGGCGGTTTTTCTGCCCAACGGGAAGCCGCCGAAAGTCGGCGACCTGTTCGTGCAAAGTGATCTCGGCCGCACCATTCAGTATATGGCGGACCAGGAGAAGGCGCACGCGGGCAAGGGCCGCAGCGCCGGGTTGCACGCCGCGCGCGATGCGTTCTACACAGGCGACATCGCCGTGCTGATCGCAAAATATCATAAAGAGAATGAGGGCTGGGTGACGATGCAGGACCTCGCCGACTACAAGGTCTCGTTCGAGCAGCCGCTCAAGACGCGCTATGCCGACATCGATCTTTATACCTGCGGCCCGTGGTGCCAGGGCCCGGTGCTGGCGCAGGCGCTCAACATCGTGGCGGGCTTCGACGTGCGCAAGCTCGGCCACAATTCGCCGCAATACATACACGTGCTGACCGAAGCGCTGAAACTCGCATTCGCCGACCGCCAGCGTTACTACGGGGACCCGAAGTTTGTCGACGTGCCGATGGAGACGTTGTTGTCGAAGAGCTACACCGACACGCGCCGCAAAGCGATCGATACGCGCAAGGCGGCGCCGGGCATGCCGGAAGCCGGCGATGCTGGCGGCGCCGCGGCCGCGAAACAAAAATTGCCCGCTGCCGCGCGCGGCGAGCCCGCGCCGCTCGCCGATACCTCGTACGTATGTGCTATCGAC
>JBDSSV010000576.1:0-2852 GCA_039928535.1 Burkholderiales bacterium | reverse complement strand
GCAAAGTATCGGCAGCGCCGCGTTCTTGGCGCCGGAAATCCGAGCTTCGCCCTTGAGCGGCACGCCGCCTTCGATGACCAGTTTATCCATACGGCAAGGCGGCGCGGCTTATTGCTTCGCCCAGTCTTCGGGCGTATGCGTCTGCATCGACAGCGCGTGGATCTCCTCGCGCATACGATCACCCAGCGCGCGGTACACGATCTGGTGCTGTTGTACTTTGTTCTTGCCGCGGAAGGCGGCGCTCACGATCACGGCGTCGAAATGCTGGCCGTCGCCTTCGACGCGCACCAATTCGCATTCGAGCCCCTGCTCGATGTAGGCTTTGACTTGCTCGGGTTGTAGCATTGGTGCCTCGGTTTCAGTGCCTGAGTTTATGGCCGGCAGCGCGGCGATTGTCGTCGGTCCGTCAGGCGGCCGGCGCGACCAGGTCGGCGACGCCGTACAGCGCCGCGAGGCTTTCCATGCTGTCAGGAAGGTTGCGGAACGAAATCTGCAGGTTCTTGTGCTGCGCGAAGCGCCGCCACTCGAAGAGGACGCTCAGCGCGGTCGAGTCCACCTCGGTGACAGCGGCCAGGTCGACTACCACGTCGGCGTCGAGTTGCAGTTTGCCTTCGTCGCACAACGCCACCGCGTTGGCAATCGTCATTGCGCCGGACAGGCGCAGCTCATTGCCCGCCCGTTCGATCATTTCTTCGCGATCGGCTGTTTCTGCGCCAGCGACTTGTTCTTGGTCGCCAGCGTTGCAATCAGGCCGTCGATGCCGTTTTTCTGGATTTCAGAGGCAAAGCTGCTGCGATAATTCTGCACGAGGCTGACGCCGGCGATCACGACGTCATAGACTTTCCAGCCGCCGTCGGTTTTTTCCATGCTGTAATTGATATCGATCGGGTCGGCGCCGCCCTTTTGCTTGATCAGCGAGCGCACCACTACCTCGGTGTCGGCCGGCGCCATTTTGAGCGGCCGGTACTCGATCACCTGGTCGCGATATTGCGTAAACGCGGTGGTATAGGTATTGACCAGCAGCGCGCGAAATTCATTGGTCAGATTCTGCTGTTGCGCTGCTGAAGCCTGGCGCCACGGCGCCCCGACGGCCAGACGAGTCATGCGCGAGAAATTGAAATGCGGCAGTATCTTGGCCTCGACCAGGTCCAGAATCTTCCTGGTGTTGCCGGCCTGGATGTCCTTGTCCGCGCGAATTACGCTCAGCACTTCGTCGGTGACTTTCTTCGCCAGCGCGTCCGGCGCCACTTCCTGCGCCCTCGTAATTGCCGGCGCCGCGAGCAGCAACCCGAACATCAACCCGCTTATCAGCTTCTTCATTGTGCTTCCTTCGCTTAACTGCCGTTAATCCGCTATTTGGCGCTGCTGGCGCCGCCTTCGGCTGCCTTGCTGTACATGAACTGGCTGATCAGCTTTTCAAGCACCACCGCAGACTGCGTGAGCTTGACGGCATCGCCGTTGGCCAGCATGGCGTCGTCCGCCCCGCCCTCGATCCCCACATATTGTTCCCCGAGCAGCCCGGCGGTCAGGATCGACGCCGAGCTGTCCTTAGGAAACTTATAACGCTTATCGACGTTCATGGTTACTTTTGCCATGAATTTTTCGTTATCAAATGTAATTTCGCTTACGCGCCCGACCACTACGCCGGCGCTTTTGACTGCCGCGCGCGGCTTCAGGCCGCCGATATTGGTGAAAGGCGCCGAAAGCTGGTAGGTCTCGGTGCCGCCAATGCTGCCCATATTGCCGACTTTGAGCGCTAGTATGGTCAGCGCCACGAAGCCGGCGATGACGAACAGGCCGACCCACAGGTCGAGTGTCGAGCGTTCCATTACCCCCCCCGAAACATGAATGCAGTTAGTATGAAATCCAGACCGAGTATCGCCAGCGATGACGTCACGACGGTACGCGTAGTGGCGCCCGAAACGCCTTCGGCGGTAGGCAGTGCATCATAACCCTCGAACAAGGCAATCCAGGTTACCGCGATGCCGAATACGACGGTTTTGATGATGCCGTTCACGATATCCTCGCGAAAGTCGACCGCGCTTTGCATCTGCGACCAGAACGACCCATCGTCAACCCCGATTATCACCACGCCGACCAGATAGCCGCCGTAGATGCCCATCGCGCTGAACATTGCGGCCAGCAGCGGCATCGATATCACGCCGGCCCAAAAACGCGGCGCCACCACCCGGGCAATCGGGTCCACCGCCATCATTTCCATGGCCGACAACTGTTCGGTTGCCTTCATCAGGCCGATTTCGGCGGTCATTGCGGAACCGGCGCGACTCGCGAACAGCAATGCCGACATCACAGGCCCCAGTTCGCGCACCAGCGACAATGCCACCAGCACGCCCAGCGCGGATTCGGAGCCATAGGTATTCAGCGTCTGGTAGCCCTGGTAGCCGAGCACCATGCCGACGAACAATCCCGAGATAAGGATGATCACCATTGACAGTACACCGGTGAAATACAGCTCGCGGATAATCAGTCGCACGCGCAAAAAACTGGTGCCGGAATTGAGCAGCGTCAGCGCGAGGAAGCGCGCCGCATAGCCCAGGCGCAGGACGCTTTCGATCGCTTTGTGACCGATGCGAGGCGCGTTGAAAATGGAATCGCGATTAAGCAAGCTCGAGTTCCTCGCTGAATTTCCTGCTCGGGTACTGGTAGGCGACGGGCCCGTCGGCTTCGCCCCAGACAAACTGATGGACCAGCGGGTCCTGCGACGCGCGCATTTCCGCCGGCGTGCCGTGCGCGACCATCACGCCTTCGGACAGATAGTACACATAATCGACGATGTCGAGCGCTTCCTGCACGTCGTGAGTGACGATGATCGAGGTCGAGCCGAGCGCGTC
>JBDSSV010000575.1:0-8342 GCA_039928535.1 Burkholderiales bacterium | reverse complement strand
CGTTGCTGGAGCGCATCCACGGGCTCGAGACGCAGATCGTCAAACTGCAGGCGCAACTGCCGCGTCAGGCGCGTTAGCGGCGCAGCGTGGCCCGGTTCGGCCAGGCGCGCCACGCCCGTGGATTGATGATAATTTTGTACGCTATCCCATATAGAATAAAATGCCTGCAAGGTAATCTCAGGTCCGGAGGCCTTGAATCATGCTGAACGCCGCAGACGCGGTGCCGCGCACTTCGGCGCGAAGTGATGTTCTCGTAATCGGCGGCGGGCCTGGCGGGTCGACAATAGCGGCGCTGCTGGCTGAACGCGGCCGCGACGTCGTGTTGATCGAGAAATCCGTGCATCCGCGATTTCACATCGGCGAATCGCTGCTGCCCCTGAATCTGCCTCTGTTCGAACAACTCGGCGTCGCCGACGACATCGCGCGCATCGGCATGCCCAAGTTCGGCGCCCAGTTCGTGTCGCCGTGGCACGCGCAGCCGGTCACATTCGATTTTGCCAACGCGATGGACAAGTCCTTTCCGTACGCTTATCAAGTGCGCCGTTCGGAGTTCGACCATGTTCTGTTTCGCAACGCAGTGCGCAAAGGCGCGACCGCGTTGGAGGGCTGTCGGGCGACCGGCGTGGAGTTTAACTCCAGCGGCGCGACCGTCAGCGTGCGACTGCAGGACGGCCACGAAGAGCAATGGCAGACGCGGTTCGTGGTCGACGCGTCCGGCCGCGACACTCTGCTCGCGAGCCAGTTCGGCATCAAGCGCCGCAACAAGCACCACAACAGCGCCGCGATTTTCGGCCATTTCACCGGTGCCGAGCGGCTGCCGGGCAAGGCGGAAGGCAATATTACGTTGTTCTGGTTCGACCACGGCTGGTTCTGGTTCATTCCGCTGCACGACGGTGTCACCAGCGTCGGCGCGGTGTGCTGGCCTTACTACATGAAGTCGCGCCGCACCGACCCGCAGGCTTTTTTCGAGGCTACGATTGCGCTGTGTCCCGCGCTCGCGCAGCGCCTGCGAAATGCGACGCTTGCTTCACCGGTCACGGCCACCGGCAACTACTCCTATGCGGTAAAGCGCGCGACCGGGCGCAACTACCTGCTCTTGGGCGATGCGTTTACGTTTATCGATCCGGTATTTTCGACCGGCGTGCTGTTCGCCATGCAAAGCGCGTTTGCCGGCGCCAGCACCGTCGAAACCTGTCTTGACGAAGCGCCGCGGGCGGCGGGGGCGCTGCGCGCGTTCGACCGCTCAATGCGCCACGGTCCGAAGATTTTTTCGTGGTTTATCCATCGCGTTACGACGCCGACGCTGCGCGATCTCTTCATGGGCCCGGGCGAGCCGCGGCTGCAGGAAGCGGTGCTGTCGGTATTGGCCGGCGACGTTTTCCGCGATACGCCGCTCGGCTGGCGACTGTTCGCCTTCAAGACCGTGTACTATGTGAGAAACATTTTCAACTTACGCAGAACCCTGGACGCATGGAAAAGACGCAGGCAGATCATCGGCGAGCCCGCGGCCGAGACGAACGCGAGCTAGTGCGGCGGCACGCATCAGGTGCGTTGCCCGAGCCCGCGTTCATGACGCCGGCGCAGTTCACACAGCATCGCGCCGAGAGCCGCGCGCGGATTCTGGGCGCTATCGCATTCGGCGCCGCCGAGCCGCCAGTCGATTCGCCGGAGTGCCCGTACGCGTGGATCGATATGCCGGTGCTCGACGGCGACGCAGCCTTTGAAGTGTGGACCTCGGCCGAGCCGGTGGTGCGCGAGGAGGCGGGCGGTCTTGTCAGCGCGCGCGATGCCGACGTGCTGTTCGGCTGCCTGCGCGTGAAACTCGACTGCGGGCTCGAATGCCGGCTCGATGCCGCGACCTGCCTCGCTTATGGCCGCATTTTCGAATTTATCGACGGGCGCGGCTACGATCACCTGTTGCGCGTGTGGAATTATGTGCCGGACATCAACGGCGACGCCGAGGGCCTCGAGCGCTATCAGCGGTTCAACGTCGGCCGGCACGAGGCGTTTGCGGCGGCCGGACGCGTAATTGGCAAGGACACGCCGGCGGCGTGCGCGCTGGGCAGCCGCGGCAACGACATGGTAATTTATTTCCTCGCCGCGCGGCAGGCCGGCCGGCTGGTCGAGAATCCGCGCCAGACCAGCGCTTTTGAGTATCCCGCGCAATACGGCCCGCGCAGCCCGACTTTCGCGCGCGCGATGCTGATGCAGTCTGCGGACCGACCGCTGTTATTCGTATCGGGAACATCGAGCATCGTCGGTCACCAGACATTGCACGCCGGCGATGCAGCGGCACAGGCCGCCGAATCGATCGCGAACGTCCAGGCCGTCATCGCGCACGCGCGGAGCGCGGGCCTGGATGCGGCGGGTGTGCACGCGGATGTGCTGATGAAAGCATACGTGCGTCATGCGTGCGACGGGGCCATGTTTCGCGGCTTGCTCACACAGGCGTTCGGCGCGGGCACCCGCGTGCTGTGTCTGCAGGCGGACATCTGCCGCGCCGACCTGCTGGTGGAAGTTGAGGCAGTCTGCGTGGGCGCCGCTGCCGCCGGCACCGGTGCGCCGGCGCGCTTTATCACGCCGGCTGGCTGACGCGTGCGGCCGACGACCACCCCCGCATTATGGCCCGCCGCCGGACGGCGCCGGCTGCTGGCATGGCTCAAGCTGCCGTACGAATACTGCGTGCTCTACGGCGGCCTGCTGCTGTTCGCGTCGGTGTTACTAGTGTGGAGCGCCGTGGGGAGCGTACTGCGTCCGCTGCTGCCGCGCCGCGCCGGATCGCGGGTCGGGCGCTACGGGACCATGCTGGTGTTTCGCGGCTTGCTGGCAGCGCTTCAGGCGACCGGGATTTTCAAATTCGACCTGCGTGCGCTCGACGCGCTGCGCGATGAAGGCGCGCTGATCATCGCGCCCAATCATCCGTCGCTGCTGGACGCCGTGCTGGTGAGCTCGCGCCTGCCGCATATCGTATCCATCATGAAGGCCACGATCCGGGACAACCTGCTGCTGGGCGGCGCCGCGCGTTTTGCGGCTTACATACGCGACGATTGTCCGCTTTCGATGGTGCGCGAGGCGGTCGGCGCGCTGCGCGACGGCAATCAGTTGCTGATGTTTCCCGAAGGCACGCGCACGCCGCAGCGCGGCGGCCATCAGTTCAAGGGCGGTTTCGCGCTGATCGCGCGGCGCGCACAAGTGCCGGTGCAGACCGTTTTCATCGAAACCAACTCGCCCTTTCTCGGCAAGGGCTGGCCGCTGTGGAAGATGCCTGTATTTCCGCTGATTTACCGGGTACGGCTCGGGCGGCGTTTCGAAGTGCATGACGATATCAAAACCGTGCTCGCCGACCTTGAGTGTTACTACAGGGACACCCTGGCCGCGCGCTTTGACGCAAAAACCTAGGCTAGCGCCGTCGCCGCATGACAGTTCCACCCTGCTCGCACCTGATTCTGATCCCGAGCTACAACACCGGCCCCAAAGTTCTCGATACCGTGCGCGAAGCCAGGCGCTACTGGAGCCCGGTATGGGTCGTCATTGACGGCAGTACGGACGGCACCGCCGGCGCATTGCAGGCATTGGCGGTCGCCGATCCCGCACTGCAGGTGCTGGTGCTGCCGCACAATCAGGGCAAAGGTGCGGCCGTGCTGCACGGCCTGCGCGCCGCCGCCGCCGCCGGCTACACGCACGTCCTGACGATGGACGCCGATGGCCAGCATCCGGCCACCAAAGTCCCGGAATTCATCGAAACGTCCCGCCTTCATCCGCAAGCCGTGATACTCGGGCAGCCGGTATTCGACGCCAGCGCGCCTGCTGCCCGCGTGTACGGTCGCAAACTCTCGAACGGACTCGCGAACCTGCAGACGCTGTGGCTCGGCATAGGCGATGCGCTGTACGGCTTTCGCGTCTATCCTATCGCACCGCTGCGCGCGATCATGGAAAGCCACCGCTGGATGCGGCATTTCGATTTCGAGCCGGAAGCCGCGGTGCGCCTGTGCTGGCGCGGTGTCGAGCCGATCAATCTGGCGGCGCCGGTGAAGTATTTCACGGCGGAAGAGGGTGGCGTTTCGCATTTCAACTACCTGCGCGACAACGCGCTCTTGACGTGGATGAATCTGCGTCTGCTGCTCGAATTCGTGCTGCGCCTGCCGTGGCTGCTGGTCCGCCGGTTCGTCAGATCATCGCGCCGTTGATCGAGATGATCTGCCCGGAAATATAGCCGGCGCGCGCCGACGCGAGAAAGCCCGCGAGATCCGCCACTTCGGCGGCGGTGCCGGCGCGCTTCATCGGCACCAGCTGATCGATTACCGCCTTGCTGAACACGGCATCGCTCATGGGCGAGGCGATGATGCCCGGCGCGATGGCGTTCACCGTGATGCCGCGGCTCGCGAGTTCAAGTGCCAACGACTTCGTCGCACCGTGCAGGCCGGCCTTGGCGGCCGCGTAGTTGGTCTGGCCGCGGTTGCCGGCGAGTGCCGCTACCGACGAGATGTTGATGATGCGTCCCCAGCGCGTTGCCATCATTGGCAGCAGCAGCGGCTGCGTCACGTTGAAAAACCCGTTCAGTGTCACCGCGATGACGCGCGACCACTGGTCGGCGCGCATGCCCGGCATCACGGCGTCGTCGTGGATGCCCGCGTTGTTGACGACTATCTGGACCGGGCCGTCGGCGAGCAGTGTGCGCAGCGCTGCACCGGCTTGCGCGGCGTCGGTCAAGTCGAACGCGACCGCCTGCGCGTGTCCGCCGCCGGTTTTGATCTCGGAGCTCAGGATTTCGGCCTGCTGCAAATTGGCATTGGCGTGCACGTAAACGTAGCAGCCATCGGCGGCGAGCCGCCGGCAAATCGCTGCGCCCAGAGCGCCGCTGCCGCCGGTGACCAGCGCGCGCTTCATGCAGCTCGCCCGGGCGCGCTGACTGCCGCGGCATCGAGCACGACGGTGGCGCGCCCGCTCATGATTGCGGCCGCGCCGACGCGCAGCGCGAACTGATAGATGACGCGGCCCTCGTCGCCCATGAGCCGCTCGGCGTCAACGACCAGATCGCCGTGCAGATTGTCGAGCCGGCTCTCGCGGCAGATGACGTCACGCAGGCTGACGAGGTAGCCGGCTTTGGGCCTGGCTCCGACACTGCCGGCAAGCCCGCCGTGCACCGCCATCGCCTGCGCTGCGTATTCGATGCCGCACAGCGCGTCGAGCCGGCCGCCGGCGCGCAGCGGATTGTCGACGTCGCGGTGCGAGCGCGCGATGCACGAAATATGCGTCGCGTCCCACCGCACCACGCCGTCGAGCAGGCACATCGCGCCGGCGTGCGGAATCAGCGCGGCAATATCGCTCCTGGTCAGCGCCATGGCGCCACTTCCACGCGCAGCTGGCCGTGCCCGCCGTGCTCAAGCAGGACGGTCGCGGGAACGTCGCGCGCCAACGCGGCGAGCAACGGCAGGCAGCGTGCCGCCGGCACACCGCGCCTTATTTCATCGAGCAGCGGGTCGGTCATGCGCGTGCTGCCCGCCGCCGCCGGCTCCAGCGTAATGTCGAGCGTGGCGAACGCGTGGTCGGTGGCATGCGGCGTCATCACCAGCGCTGCGCCGAAGCTCGCACCGATGGCACGCACGCCGTGCAGCGGCTCGGGATACGGTTGATCGTAAGTGATGAGCGCAACCGCGATGTCGTCGACGGTAATTTGTGCCGCGGCGTCGAGCAGGCCGGCTGCGAAGCTCGCATCGTGGCAGCCCAGACTGGTCGAGGGCGCGCGCGAGCGCGTGGCGATGCTCCAGTAACCGGCCGGGGCGTTGTGCACTGAATTGTGAAAACGCGTCGGCGAAATTTCGCGCTGCGACGACGCCAGCGTGGCGCAAATGTTATGCAAGTTGTCGCCGTCGCCCGAGGACGAAGTGAACACCGTCGCCGTGTCCGCAGCGTCGCGTCCGGCGTGCGCGAAAGCCGCGCAGCCCGCGGCCAGCGCGAGTTTGATCGGCACGCCGATGCGGCGGCGCTCCGCGGCGGGCAGGAGGTCGACCGCCGTCACGACCGTAGGCGCGCTCTGATAAGGCGCTGCGCCGGCGAGCACCGCGCGCGCGGCCTGCCAGCCGTCGAGACCCGGACCGAGCAGGCCGACGCCTTCGACGAACACGCGCATCAGCCGCGCGCTCCCAGTACGAGGCTGCAGTTGCTGCCGCCGAAGCCGAACGAGTTGGTGAGCACTTTCCGTACACGCGCATCGCGATTCTCGAGCAGATAGTTGCAGTGCAGCGCGGGATCGACATTTTCAGTGTTTATGCCTGCGGGCAGCATGCCGTGCTCGATCGCCAGCAGGCTGATGATCGCCTCAGTGATGCCGGCCGCGCCGAGCAGGTGACCGGTCGCCCCCTTGGTCGAGCTCACCGGAGTTTCGCCGCCGAATAACGCATAGACCGCTTTGTCCTCGCTCGCGTCGTTGGCCTTGGTGGCGGTGCCGTGCAGATTGATGTAGTCGATATCGGCGCTCGCCAAGTCGGCGGAAGCCAGCGCGTTTTGCATGGCGAGTTTCGCGCCCGCGCCGTCCGGATGCGGCGTCGACATGTGATAAGCATCGCAGCTTTCGCCGACGCCCAGCAGCAGTGCGGCGGCCGCGCCTTGCGCCGGTGCTTTTTCGAGCAGCGCGAAACCCGCGCCTTCGCCGATCGAAATGCCGTCGCGCAGCGTATCGTAGGGGCGGCACGGCGCGCGCGACGTCAGTCCGAGCGAGTTGAAACCATACAGCGTAGTCAGGCACAGCGAGTCCGCGCCGCCGACCACCGCGGCGTCGCAGACGCCCGCCGCCATTGCGCGCGCCGCGTGCGCAAAGACTTTGGCAGACGACGAGCATGCCGACGACACCACCAGCGCCGCGCCGGTGAGGCCGAGATACCGCTGCACGAAATCGGCCAGGGAAAAATTGTTGTGCGTTTCGGAATAACGAAAATCGGCGGGCAGCGCGCCCGTTTGCGCGTCGCGTCGCCGGTAGGCGAGTTCGGTGCTCAATATGCCCGAGGTGCTGGTGCCCATGAAAACGCCGACGCGCGCGGCGCCGTACTTCGCGCGCGCCGCTTTGACGGTGTCGGCATAGCCGTCGAGTTCGAGACCCAGTTGCGCGAGACGGTTGTTGCGGCAGTCGTACGCTTGAAGATCAGGACGCACGCGCATGTCGTCCAGCCCCGCGACCTGCCCGACCCAGGTATCGAGGGCGACGGTTTCGAAGGCGCACGGGGCCAGCCCCGATTGCCGGGCGCGCAGCGCGGCTGCGACCTGGCGCGCGTTGCTGCCGAGACTGTTGACGATGGAGAATTTCGTGATTGCCAGCGGCTGCATGTCAGGCGGCCTCACCGCAGGCGGCCGGCAGGGAGACGGACTTCAGTCCGCATTCTGCCATCCGCGCGAGCAGAGCCGGCAGGACGGCGAGGACGACCGGCTCGCCCGCCGCCGTGCGCGCGCGCGCGCCGTCATGCAGTACGAGCACATCGCCCGCGGCAAGTCCGCGCGCGAGTCGCCGCAGCACGGGCGCGGGGTCGCGGCGCACGGAGTCGTAGCCGCGGCGCGTCCACGATACGTAGAGCATGCCGCAGCCGGCGAGCACGGGATCGAGCAGCGGGCTGCGGAAGCCCGCCGGCGCGCGGAAGAAGCGCGGCGCGCGGCCGGTGATGCCGGCGATGACCGTCTGCGCCGCGGCGATTTCGCGCCGCAGTCCGGCCAACCCATAAAACGCGAATGCGTAAGGATGGCGCTGCGTGTGGTTCTCGACGCTGTGCCCGCGGCGCGCGATTTCGCGCACCATCTCCGGATACGCGGCGGCTTTTTCGCCAATGCAGAAAAAACTCGCTTTGGCGCCGTGGCGGTCGAGCAGGTCGAGCACGCGCGGCGTCACCTGCGGGTCAGGCCCGTCATCGAATGTGAGGCAGACCTCCGCGCGCGCGGCCGCGGTGGCGGGCAGCCGTACCATGTTGGCGCCCAGCAAGCGTGAGCGCGGCCACATCGACGCCGCGAAGAGCGCCAACTGGTTGCCCGCCAGCGCGGCCAATATCCACGGCCACCACGCCGGCCACGCTATCAGCGCGGCAATGCCCGTTATGTGCCACGCCATGGACAATTTAATGAGCGGCGCCGGCTGCCAGCGCAATTGCGCATTTGCCGCCGTCAGCGGCAGCGCAGTCAGATTATTCATTTGACGGATATTAAACGACATTCCGCGGCGGCAGCTGCCGGCGCGGGCGTGGAAAAGGGTTGCCGGTCGAGCAGCTCGCGCCACAAGCGAATCCAGGTTTCCCAATCGTGCGCGCCGTCGAGCGTGACTGTTTGCCGCGCCGGCATTCGCTCCGCCAGCAGCTTGCTGGCCG
>JBDSSV010000574.1:0-4863 GCA_039928535.1 Burkholderiales bacterium | reverse complement strand
CCTGGGCGGTCAGGTGCAATTGATGTTCGCCACCATGCCCGCGGCCATGCCGCACGTGCGCTCGGGCAAGCTGCGCGCAATCGCGGTGACCAGCGCAAAACGCTCGCAGGCGATGCCGGAGCTCCCGACCATCGGCGAGACGCTCAAGGGCTATGAGGCGTCGACATGGTATGGCGTCCTCCTGCCGGCGCATACGCCGCGCGCCATCGTCACGTTGTTGCACGCTCAGATAGTCAAGATTCTCGGCGCGGTGGACACGCGCGACCGGTTGCTCGCACAGGGCTTCGAGCCGGTCGGCGGCACGCCCGCGGAATTCGGGGCTTATATCAAGGCCGAGATTGCCAAATGGGGCAAGGTCATCAAGGCGGCGGGCATCAAGGCGGAATAGCGTGTAACTGCCCGGGGTTTCTTAAACGCTGACCGGCGCGCTGTCGAGGGCCGGGAACAGGCCGTGGCGTGCGTGATCCTTGAAATGCTGGTCGCGCGCGAGCTCGATCGCGCATGAGCGCACGCGCTGCTCGGCCGGATCGAGCGCCGGCACGCGGCCGCCGCTGCGATTGGCCTGCGCCGCGGCGAGCAGCATGCGGCGCGTCATTACGATGCCGCGGTCGGTCGGACACAGGTTCTCTTTCGCACGGTCCTGGATCAGCCCCATCGATTCCTGCAGCGAGGCATCCTGCATCGCGATGCCTTCGACGCCGGAAAAGTGCTTGCCCGATTTTTGCGCGGCGCGGTCCATCAGGTAGTCGTTGCCCTTGTTGGCGAGCGGGATGAAGGTCCCGGGCACGTACTTGTTGTGGATGCCCTGGCCGTTTTTCATTGCGGTGAGCTCGGCGGCGCTCAGCGCGCGCGCGGGGTGATAGTTAATGCTCCAGGCCCAGTTGTTGTGGTCGTCGATCGGCACCCACACGTGCGCGCCGAGCGGATGGTCGGCGCGCGGCGGAATGATCGTGTGCGTGGGTAAAATCCACGGTGTGATGCGCCAGTAATAGCGGTCGTTTTCCGCGTTGCGGCGCGCGCCGATCAAAAGGCCGCCTTCGAATTCCACGACGTCGAACTGCGGCATGCGGTCGCGCTCGTTGTAGACGTTGCCCTTGCTGCCGACGAACAGCGGATCGGACTTGAGCGCGCCCGAGTGCAGAAAGCTCACGTGTGAAGAGTCGATGCCGCCTTCGAGCGCCTGCAGGTAATTGCATTCCTGCAGACGCTTGGTCACGAAGCGCCGCTCGGGCGCGATACTCACCCATTCGAAAGCGGGCGGTGCGGGTTTTAGTTCCGGCGGGCCCATGTAGGTCCAGATCGTCTCGCCCAATTCGATGCACGGATATGATTTCAGCTTGATGCGTTTTCGCATCGGCCCGTCATCGCCTTCGGACGGCAGATCAATGCAGTTGCCGTCGATGTCGTACTTCCAGCCGTGGTACGGGCAACGCAGCCCGCATTCCTCGTTGCGCCCGAACCAAAGTGAAACGCCGCGGTGCGCGCAGAATTCGTCGATCAGGCCGAGCCGGCCCTGCGTGTCACGGAACGCGATCAGCTCCTCGCCGAGCAGCTTGACGCGCACTGGTGCGCAGTCGGGCTCAGGCAGCTCCCACGCATGCAGCGCGGGCAGCCAGTAGCGCCGGAACAGGTCGCCCATCAAGGTGCCCGCGCCGGTGCGCGTGAGATCTTCGTTTTGTCTGGCGTCTATCATGATGTTGACTCGATGTCGTTTTTACTCAAGGCAAGCATACCGTATCCACAGCGCGTTGTTACTCAGACCGCGCGCCAGACTTGAGCACCAGCGGCGTCCAGCGTTTGACTTCGGCGGCGACGAAATCGGTAAATCCCCTGGCATCGAGCACGTTGGTTTCAATACCTTCCGGTCGCAGGCGATCGCGCACCTCGGGTAGCAGCAATATACGGCGCACGTCGAGATTGAGTCTGGCGACGATATCGGCTGGCAGGCCGGCCGGACCGGACAGCGAGAACCACACGCTGGCGACGAGCTCTGGATAACCCGCTTCGCGAAACGTCGGCACCTCCGGAAAGTCGGTAAGCCGCACGGCCGAACTCATTGCCAGCGCGCGGGCGCGGCCGGCGCGGAGCTGGCTGCTGACGGCGGTCAGCGTGATCGACACCGCCTGGATGTGGCCGGCAACCAGATCGATCACCGCGCCGCCGGCACCCTTGTACGGCACGTGTTGGATATCGATGCGGGTGGCACGGCGGAACAATTCGGCCAGCATCTGGCCGGTGCTGCCGTTGCCGGCGGTGCCGTAGTTGATGGCGCCGGGCCGGGCGCGTGCGAGCGCGACGAACTGCGCGAGATCGCGCGCCGGCAGCGACGGATGGACCGCCACCACGGAAGGCGGGCCGCCGAACAGCGCGATGTGCGTGAAATCGCGCAGCGGATCGTACGGCGGTTTGGCGGCAAGCGCGGTCGCCACCGGCAGTGGTCCCAAACCGGTCACGCCCAGCGTGTAGCCGTCGGCTGCACTTTTCGCAACCATCTCCGCGCCGAGCATGCCCCCGGCGCCCCCGCGGTTTTCGACGATGAACGATTGGCCGAAACTTTCACTCAGTTTATTGCAGACGATGCGGCCGAGCGTATCGGCGGTGCCGCCTGGCGCGAATGGCACGATCACGCGTACCGGTTTCGCCGGCCAGGGCTGCGCGCGGGCGGCAAGTGGCAATGCGGCAAGCAGCGCAGCCGCGACGATCAGCGTCAGGCGACGCATTGCGGACAACTTGGAGTGCTTTTAATCATCACGTAGTCTTGGCGCGAGACTGCGCCATCAATTGACGATGCGGGTATTGTATGGTCAACTTTCCGCAGATCGCAACGCAATCAAATCGAGCGCACTTGCGCGTGTACAAGTGCGCTTCGGGGGAGAACACCATGAGCAACGGCGCCACCATCCAGAACGATCTGCGCGAGTTCATCGCGGCCGTCGAACGGCGCGGCGAACTCGCCCACGTCCAGAACGCGCACTGGGACCGCGAGCTCGGTGCCGTCACCGAAGTGCTCTACCGCCAGAAGGTCGAGAAAGCGCCGATGCTGTTGTTCGACGATATACCCGACTATCCGCGCGGCCACCGTTGCGCCTACGGCATGTTCGGCTCGCCGTACCGGCTGTCGCTGGTGCTCGGCATGGAGCCGTCGCTGTCGGACAACCGCAAGGAAATGCTCGATCACTTCCGCAAGCATATTCGCAAGGGCTTCAAGCGCATAGCACCCAATTTGGTGACGGGCGGGCCGGCGCTCGAAAATGTCTGGCGTGACGATGCCGTCGACCTGCTCAAGCTGCCGGTGCCGGTGCATCACGAGGCCGACGGCGGGCGCTATATCGGCACGGCCTGTGGCGTGGTCACACGCGATCCCGACGACGGCCGCATCAACGTCGGCACCTACCGGGTGCAACTGCTGGGAAAGAACACCTGCGCGTCGTACATTTCGAACGGCAAGCAGGGACGCATCCACCGCGATAAATATCTTAAAGCCGGCAAGCCGTGCCCGGTCGTCATCATTATCGGCTGCGATCCGATAACTTATCTCGCCGCCGGGTTCACCATGCCCGATTCGATGCCCGAGTACGAATGGGCGGGCGGGCTGATGGACCGGCCGCTCGACCTGATCGAGGGCGAGGTGACAGGGTTGCCGTTTCCGGCGCGTTCGGAAATCGTGCTCGAAGGAGAAATCTCGGCGACCGAAACTGCGCTCGAAGGTCCGTTCGGCGAATGGCACGGCTATTACGCCGGCGATGCGCAGGAGGAGCCGCTGATCCGCATCACGCGCATGTATTTCCGCAACGACCCGATCCTGACCTGCGCGGCAAGCCAAAAGCCGCCGCATTCGCATTTGTTCGAACGCTGCTTCCTGCGTTCGGCCGGATTGCTCGACGCGCTGGAAGGCGCCGGCATTCCCGACGTTAAAGGCGCGTGGCTGCATCAGGCCGGCGCCGGCCGCACTTTCTGCGTAGTCGCGATCAAGCAGCGTTACTTCGGCCACTCGACCCAGGTCGGGCTGGTTGCTTCGCAAGTCGCATCGGTTGGCTATGTCAGCCGCTGGATCGTGGTGGTTGACGACGACGTCGATCCGACCGACATTCATGACGTGATCTGGGCTATGGGCACGCGCTGCGATCCGAAAACGCGCACCACGCTGCTCGATCACTGCTGGTCGTCGCGTCTGGATACGATGGTGACGGACAAGTCGCTGCCGTACAACTCGCGCATGGTGATCGACGCCTGCCGCCCGTACGAACGGCTCGACAGTTTTCCCAAGGTGTGTGAGAGCTCGCCGGAACTCGCGGCGAGGGTGCGCGCGAAATATCCGGAGCTTTACCGTTAGCGAAGCGTTGACTACGGTTTTTAGTTTTACGGCGCTTTGTCTGAAGTGGGGGATATACGCACCGAAGGAAGTCCCCTTGGGGGGCAAAGGGGGCGTTGCCCCCTTGTTCACTGCTCGGCTAGTCGGTTTGCGCACCTGAGGCGCGCACGACCGGACCCCAGCGTTTGATTTCGGCAGCGACGAACTCGTTGAACGCCTGGGCGTCGAGCGTGCCGGGTTCGATGCCGTCAGGTCGCAACCGCTCGCGCACGTCCGGCAGCTGCAGCACGCGTCGCACTTCCGCATTCAGGCGCGTGACAATTTCGGACGGCAGGCCAGGCGGGCCCGACAGCGAGAACCAGATGTTGGCTACGAGTTCGCGGTAGCCGAGTTCGCGAAACGTCGGCACGTTTGGATAGTCGGCGAGGCGAGCGGCCGAGCTGATCGCGAGCGCGCGCGCGCGGCCGGCACGAATCTGCGTGCCGGCGCTGGTCAGCGTATTGGAAACTGCATCGATATGGCCTGCGACCAGGTCGGTGACGGCTCCGCTC
>JBDSSV010000573.1:0-3554 GCA_039928535.1 Burkholderiales bacterium | reverse complement strand
GTGCCGGATACCGAGCAACCGCCGTGCCAGAGCGCTTTTAAGTTCAGGATCAATATGATGTAAGGTTACGCCAGTGACCTAACGCCGGCCCGGCGTCGCTGACCGGCGACAGCGTCGCGGCGCTGCCAATTTCAATATTGATTTGATGCCGATTTCGCTGTCGTCCGCGGACGACGGCATGCGTCAAAAGCGCTGCCTAGAGAGCGGCGGCTTTAAACGACGCAGGCTCGAGCGCGTGACGCTGGAGCAGTTTGTAGAATTCCGTGCGGTTGCGCTTCGCGAGCTTGGCGGCCTGGGTCACGTTGCCGGCCGTGATCTTCAGCAGCCGCACGAGATATTCGTGCTCGAATTGCTTGCGCGCCTGCTCGAACGACGCGAACTCGCTTTGCTGGTGCTGGATCGCCTGCTGGATCAGCGCCACCGGCACCAGCGAAGTATTGCAGAGCGCGACTGCCTGCTCTATGACGTTGTAGAGCTGACGCACGTTGCCGGGCCACGGCGCGCTTACCAGAAGTTCCAGTGCGTCCGGCGCGATGTTGTTGATGACTTTTGCGTACTTTTGCGCCAACGCAGCAAGAAAATGATTTGCGAGCAATGGAATGTCTTCGCGCCGGTCGGCGAGCGCCGGCAGGTGCAGCGCGATTACGTTGAGACGGTAATACAAATCATCGCGAAAGCGGCCGGCCGCCATTTCGGCCTCGACGTCGCGGTGGGTCGCGGAAATAATGCGCACGTCGATGTCGAAAGTCTGCGCCGAGCCGACCGGCCGCACCTGCTGCTCCTGCAGCACGCGCAGCAACTTGACCTGCAGCGGCAGCGCCATGTCGCCGATTTCGTCGAGAAACAGGGTGCCGTGATCGGCGGTCTGAAAGAGGCCCTTGTGGTTGCGCACCGCGCCGGTAAACGAGCCTTTGACGTGCCCGAATAATTCGGATTCGAGCAATTGCTCCGGTATAGCGCTGCAATTGATCGCGACAAACGGCCGGTCGCGCCGCGCGCTCGCGTCATGCACCGCTCGTGCGAGCAATTCCTTGCCGGTGCCCGACTCGCCGATGATCAATACGCTGGCGTCGGTCGCCGCCACCAGGCGGGCTTTGGCCAGCACGTCTTCGACCGCCGGATTGCGTGTGATGATGGACGCGCGCCATTGATCGTCGCCGGCAGCCACGCCGGCCTGGCCGCCGGCAGCCAACGCGCGCGCGACTTCGTCGAGCAGCGCCTGCGCGTCGAACGGCTTCGTCAGATAGCCAAAGACGCCGCGCCTGGTCGCCCCGACCGCGTCCGGTATGGTGCCGTGCGCCGTCAGGATAATGACCGGCAGAGTCGGCTGCGTCTGATGGATCGCGTCGAAGAGGGCCATGCCATCCATGCCGCCCATGCGCAGGTCGGTCACCACGAGTTCCGGCCGCGCCACGCTCAGATGCGCGAGCGCTTTTTCGGCACTGTCGACGGCGACGACGTCGTAGCCCGCGGACTTCAGCCGAATGGTCAATAAGCGCAGCAGATCGGGATCATCGTCCACCGCCAGGATTTTGCGCACGGCCTCGCTCATCGCCGTTTCCCCGCGCCGGGATCGCGCTCGATCAGATTCATTTCCAGCGATTTAAGCGCATCGAGCTTTTGCTGGAGGCCTTGCGCGCGGCGCAGTTCCTGGATTTGCGCGCTCAACATAAACGCTATGCCATGCAGCCTGGCGTCGGCATTGCGCAGCAGCGGCTCCAGCACCTCGAGCGCGCGCGTGTCGTCGCTGAAGGCATTGCCGGGCAGGCTGAGCAGCATCGCGTAGCGCACCCGCAGGGCATCGGCATAAGGACTTACGAACGCATGGCGTACCGCATCGTGCTCTTTGGTCAACTCGCCAGGCGGTAATTTGCGCACATGCTCGAAATAGCCGAGCAGCCGCTCGCTGTCGCCCGCCGGGCGCGGGGCCGGCTCTTTCACCTGCGCCTCTTTCACCTGTGGCTCTTTCACGTGCGGCTCTTTTATGCGCGGCGTTTGCACGGGCGCGGGCTGGACCGGATCTGCGACCCGTGTCATCGAGCAGGCGCTCAATACCGACACGGCGGCCAGCACTAGCCAGGTCAACCGGGTCATGCCGCCTCCAGGCGCCGGATCGGCAGACGCACGCGCAAATGCGCGCCGCGCGGCGCCGGCGTGGCGACCACCTCGACGCTGCCGCCGTGTTCGATGACGCACTCCCGCACGATAGACAAGCCCAGGCCCGTGCCCTTGACCGGCGCCGAACCCTGCGTGCGTCCCTGGTAAAACGGCTCGAATATGTGCGGCTCATCGGCCGCCGCTATCCCCGGGCCGTCATCGGTCACGTCAATATTCAGCTGCTGATTGTGCTCGCGTATGCGCATAATGATAGTGCCGCCGAGCGGCGAAAATTTGATTGCATTGGAAAGAAGGTTATCGAGCATTACACGCAGCTTGTCGGCATCCGCCATCATCGTAAGATCCGCGGCCTGGGAATCAAGCACAAGATTTTTCGCCTGTAGCGCGAGTTTCTGGCGCTGCGCAACCTGCTCGAGTATCGCACGTGGATTGACGGGCGCGAGTTCCAGCTTCAGCTTCTGGAATTGGATTGCGCCATAGTTCATAAGTTCTTCTATGCGTCCCTGCAATTCGATGCTGTTGTGGCGCAGGATCTGCGCGATTTCGCGTTGCTCGGGCGTCAGGCGGCCGACCACGTCGTCGGACAACAGCTGGGCGCCTTCGCGCAGCGCCGTCAGCGGCGTCTTGAGCTCGTGCGAGATCTGCTGCAGGAAGCGGTTTTTCTGCTGTTCGATATCGACCAGCTGCCGCCGCATCCATTCCAGGCGTTCACCGAGATGCTCCAGATCGGCCGGCCCGCTGACCGCGACCGGTGTATTGAATCTGCCGTCGCCAAGCTCGCGAATAGCCGCATCCAGCTGGCGGATCGGCCGTGAAATCAGCACGCTGAAGCCGATCACCAGGAAAATCACGACCGGTATCAGTGCGAGCGCCTGCCACAGCATGATGCGTCTGGCCTAGCCCGCGGTTTCGCGCATGGCATTGACCTCGCGGTCGATCAGGCCCGCGCTACGGGTCATGATGGATTGGGCGTGCGCGGCGAGCCCGGTGAAACTACCGACCTGCTCCTTCAGAGCCGCCGGCCTCACGCCCGAATTCGACAGGGCATTGAATATTTTTCTTTCGCCGATGACGATCGCGTCCATGTCTGCGCGCTGCACAGCGTCGACTGGGAGTTCCGCGAATTCGGCGATCGTATCCTCGAATTGGGCACGGCTGATCTTATAGCCCTCGAGCAGGCTGCGGTCGTTCAGAATGACGATCTGGCGCGCACTGCGCTCCATTGCAGTCAGCAGCTCGCTCAGGCGGCGGCTGCTTTGCGTGGTTTGGACGGCGTGATACACCGCGGTCTGGCTGCGGCTCGCGAGACGGTCAACGGCAATCGCGCTGGTAACGAGCGCAATCACCAGCGGCAACGCCACCAGTGAAAATCCAACCAGCAGCAGCTTCAGAAACGAACGCGGATACCCCATGCGGTCAGGGTACAGTTGACACTA
>JBDSSV010000572.1:0-8937 GCA_039928535.1 Burkholderiales bacterium | reverse complement strand
CGACCGCCGACCTCTTGAGCGGGCAGGTGACGGTGGGCTTCCCCGGCATCGCCGGCATGTTGCCGCAAATCAAGGCCGGCAAGCTTCGCGCGCTGGCCGTCACCGGCGCCAAGCGTTCGCCCGAGTTGCCGGCGGTGCCGACGGTCGCGGAAGCGGGCATCAAAGGCTATGACGTGACGGCATGGTTCGGCGTGGCGGGGCCGAAGGGCATGCCACGCGATATCGTCCTCAAGCTGCATGCTGAATTGTTGCGCATACTCAAGAACCCGGACGTGCAGAGGCAACTGCTGAATGCAGGGCAGGAAGTTGCGTGGCAGGAGACGCCCGAGCAGTTCGGGGAAATGCTCAAAGTCGAAGCTGCCAAGTGGGCGCGCATGGTCAAGGAATCGGGCGCGACGGTCAATTGACGAGCGAACGAAGGAGAAGGCAATGCCGCGGATACGTAGAGTGTGTGCTGGTTTGTACGTCGTTGCCGCGCTCGGCCCGCTGCAGCCACTGCACGCGCAGAATTATCCGGCGCGGCCGGTCCGTCTGATCATTCCGTTTTCGCCCGGCGGCGCGACCGATGTGCCGGGCCGTATCCTCGCGCAGAAACTGTCCGAGTTTCTCGGCCAGCAGGTGATCGTCGATAACCGTCCCGGCGCCGGCAGCACGATAGGCACGGACCTCGTCGCGAAAGCGCCGGCTGATGGCTATACGCTGCTGCTGACGGCAACACCGTTCGTGATAGGTGCGGGCCTGTATAAGAATTTACCTTACGATCCGCTCAGGGATTTTGCGCCGGTGATGCAGGTCGGCAGCGCGCCGAACGTGCTCGTGGTGCATCCGTCATTGCCGGCACGTTCGGTCAAGGATCTCATAGCGCTGGCGAGGGCGCAGCCCGACAAAATCGATTTCGCGTCTTCCGGCAACGGCAGCGCTCAGCATCTATTCGGCGTGCTCTTCACCTCGCTCGCGACTATCTGCTTAACGCATATTCCGTATAAAGGGAGCGCACCCGCGACGACGGACCTCATCAGCGGACAGGTTTCGGTCGGGTTTCCCGGCATCGCAATCGCTTTGCCGCATACGGCAGCCGGGCGCTTGCGCCCGCTTGGCGTGACGAGCGCGCAACGCTCGCCGCAAATGCCGTCGGTGCCGACCATCGCAGAGGCCGGGGTGCCCGGTTATGCGGCGACGTTATGGCTGGGAATCGCGGCGCCGGAAGGCACACCCAAGGCGATTATCGAAAGGCTGCACGCGAATATCACTAAAGTGCTGCAGGCGCCCGATCTGCATAATGCGTTTAGCGCGGCCGGCACCGACGTGGTCGCATCCAATCCTGAGGCTTTTGGTGCGCTGATAAAATCCGAGCTCGCAAAATGGGTCAAGGTTGTGCGCGAGTCCGGAGCGCAGGTAAATTAGCGTCGGTTATTGCCTACCGCCAGGTGCCCGCGACGCGCTTCAGTCGCGTGAAAAGCTGCGAAAATTTACGTCGTCGTCGCGCTCGATTTGTTTGACCAGATTCACTTCCCAGGTCAAATAGTCCTGCATCGCTTCTTCTACATTGGCAGTGCGATCGTAAGGCCGGTACCAGATGTCGTCGGTCGTATCGGCGAGGCGCGCGAGTCCGCTTTCCAGCGGCAAACCGGCGGCGCGCCAGGCGGCATTGCCGCCTTGCAGAACTTTCACCGGGACTTTTGTATGCTGCGCGGCCTCCGGCGCGGCCAGTTGCGCCACGATGCCGTCCGCCGAGGTGAGTACCAGCAGATTCGCCGGGGGCACGGTCTGCAGATTGCTCTTGAGGTTCGCGCGTATCGACAGCCACGCGCCCGGAATGTGCGCTTCGCGATAGCGCAGGCTCGACTCGAAATCGAGGACCGCGACAGTGCCCGCGTCGAGTGCGCGGCTGAGCTCGCGGGCGGTGATGAATTCAGGCTTGATCTGCGCGAGGCCCAGCACTTCGGTGGAAGATTCGCCTTTATGCAACGGGCCCGATTTCAGCGCGTCCCTGACGACGAACACGTCCTGCCATCCCATCTGGATCAGCCATGACGCGGTCATAGTCGCGCGTACGCCCTGATCGTCGATCAATACGATGCGTGCATTGCGCGTGGCAGCGTAAGCGTCGGTCGCCTGCACCAGCTGACCGCCGGGTGCATTGACAGTGCTGTGCAGATGGCCGGCGGCAAATTCTTCAGGGCTGCGCACGTCGAACAGGTAGAGCGTGCGGCGATCCATTTCGCGCGCAAATTTTGCGACCGTGTCAACGTCGATAGTGCGCACCCCGAAGCGGCGCGCGACGCGCGCGGCCGCGTTGCGCGCCTGCGTGATTCCTTGCGCCGACGGCGCCGGCGCATGGCGGTCCTGCTCGCGTGCCAACTCCAGCCCCGCGAGGTGCCAGCCCATCGTGCCGTCCTTGAGTGCCACGACGCGATTTGGCACCCCTGCGTTAATCAGCGATTGCGCGCCTATGATGCTGCGCGTGCGGCCGGCGCAGTTCACGACCACGAGTGTGTCGGGAGATTCAATCAGGTCGTGCACGCGATAGACGAGTTCCGCGCCGGGGCAATCGATGCCGCCGGGGATGCTCATCTTGCGATACTCGGCCAGCGGGCGGCTGTCGAGTATTAATACTCTCTCGCCGGCGTCGACCCTGGCCTTGATGTCCTGCGCCGGCATGCGCGGCGTATTTTCTTGATGTTCGACGAATTCGCCGAAAGCTTTGCTCGGCACGTTGATGCCGCTGTAGACCTCGTAGCCTTCGCTTGCCCACGCATCGATGCCGCCATCGAGCATCATCACGTCGGTGTAGCCGAAGCCGGCGAGTTTATGCGCAGCGAGCTGCGCCAGGCCCTCGCCGCCGTCGCAAACCACCACGCGACAGGAGCGCCGCGGCACCTGCAGCGGCATGCGCAGCTCGAGCCGCGATAGCGGCAGCGACGCGGCCAGCAGCAGGTGACGTTTGGCGAACACGCCTTCCTCGCGCACGTCAATCAGCGCGATTTCCCGGCCGTCATGTAGCATGGATTTGAGCTGGCGGGCCGTGGTCGAGCGGCTCGCGTTTTTTTTCTGGGATGGCGCCGTCATGGATGGCCTCTGGATTCTTGCTGCGAATAGCGTTTGCGGGAAAACTGCAGTAGTGCAGATGCTATATTGTAAGGGACGGGGCGCCGTCGCGACTAACCGCGGATGGCATCGGGGGTTTGGGTTTAAGTTATTGATTCGAGTGAAACAAGGAGGGCTCATGGCGACAGAGACGGCGACCACCGGCGGACAACGGATTCTGGTCCATCCGCTGATGGTGCGGATTACGCATTGGATCAATGTAGTGGCGATGCTGATCATGATATTCAGCGGCTGGCGCATCTACAATGCGTCGCCGATTTTCGATTTCAAATTTCCCGTCGATTTGACGTTAGGCGGCTGGCTGGGCGGTGCGCTGCAATGGCATTTCGCGGCGATGTGGGTGTTGGCGTTTAACGGTTTGGCTTATCTTCTTTACGGCATTTTCGCGGGCCACTTCAGAAAGGATTTCCTGCCGTTGACGCCGCGCGCGATATTCAACGAATTCAAGAAAGCCCTCCACGGCAAGATTGCGCACGAAGTCGGGGTCTACAACGCGGTGCAGCGCGCGGCTTATGTTGGCGTCATCGCTGTGGTCGTTGTGCTCGTGTTGTCCGGGCTGGTCGTCTGGAAGCCGGTGCAGTTTCAGGGGCTGGGCGCGGTGATGGGCGGCTTCGAAGGCGCGCGCATTGTTCATTTCTTTGCGATGTCGCTGGTCGTGCTGTTTATATTCGTGCACGTCGTGATGGTGGCGCTGGTGCCGCGCACATTCTTGCCGATGCTGACAGGGCATGCCAAAAACGACTCACACGGGCAGGGGAGCTGATATGAAAATTGTCCCGAAGAAACCCGATCGCAGCCTCGTTGCGCCAACGCGTGAAATCGTCAAGCTCGAAAGGCGGCTGTTTCTCAAGCAGGGCTTGAGTCTGGGTGCGCTGACCCTGCTGTCGGGGTGCAACGTGACGGACGGCGACGCCGTGCAGAAAGTTCTGTCGCAGATGTCACGCTGGAACGACGGCGTGCAGGCGGCGATTTTCGACCCCGCCAGGCTCGCGCAGGAATATCCCGAAAGCGCGATCACCAAGCCGTTTCCTTTTAACGCATTTTATGCCGAATCGGCAGCGCCGCGCGTCGATGCGGCAGGCTACAAGCTCGAGCTGAGCGGGCTCATACGCGACAAGGCACCGTGGACGCTGGACAAGCTATATGCGTTGCCGCAGACGAGCCAGGTCACGCGGCATATCTGCGTCGAGGGTTGGAGCGCGATCGGCAAATGGGGCGGCGTGACGTTCAGGACTTTTCTCGAACAGATAGGCGCGGATCTGACCGCGAAATATGTCGGCTTTAAATGCGCCGATGACTATTACACCAGCATCGACATGCCGACTGCACTGCACCCGCAAACGCTGCTGACCTTCAAATTCGCGGATGAACTGTTGCCGGCGAGTTACGGTTTTCCGATGAAGCTGCGCATCCCGACCAAGCTCGGCTTCAAGAATCCTAAACATATCGCGGCGATGTTCGTTACCAACGACTACCCGGGCGGATATTGGGAAGACCAGGGTTACAACTGGTTCAGCGGCTCTTAGACAATGCCGCCGCGGAACTAGGGTTTTTTGGCTGAGCCGCCGAGCAATGCTGCGGTGGGGCGTCCCGGTTTACCGCGCGTGCGCGCGTGGGTTGAGGGCGCTGGCGCTGCGCTCGTCGATGGCTTGAATTCATAGGGTTGGCTGAAGTCGAAACCACCCGCGGGAACCGGTGGCGCCGCTTTGGCATGCGCTTTGACGTGCGAGGGCTTGTGACTGGAAGAGGCGTGGCTCGACGCATGGCGCGCCGGCGCATGCCGCGGTTCGCTGTGGCCCGTTTTTCTCGCGCCGGCCAATTCCGGCAGCGGCAGACGCTCCAATTTGCGTTTTAACTCGCGTTCGATGTCGTCGAGCATGCGGTGCTCGTCCGCGCATACCAGCGAAATCGCCTCGCCCGTACTGCCGGCGCGGCCGGTGCGGCCGATGCGGTGAATGTAATCCTCCGCTGCGTACGGCAGTTCGTAATTGATCACGAACGGCAGCAGTTCAATGTCGAGCCCGCGCGCCGCGATGTCGGTGGCGACCAGCACGTTGACCGTGCCCTGCTTGAAATCTTCGAGTGCCTGCGTGCGTTCACCCTGGGTCCGATCGCTGTGGATCGCGGTGGCGGCAACCCCGTCGCGCACCAGCTCGCGCATCAACCGGTTGGCATCGCGCTTGGTGCGCACGAACACCAGCACCTGCTTCATGTCGCGCGTTTTTATCAGGTGGGTGAGCAACGGGCGCTTTTGGTCGGCGTCTACCTCGTACATCTGGTGCGTGACCAGATCGGTAGGCGCGTTGCGCCGCGCTACTTCCACCGACACGGGCGAGCGCAGGATCTGGTTGGCGAGCCGCTTGATCTCGTCGGAGAACGTAGCAGAGAACATGAGGTTCTGGCGCTGTGCCGGCAGCAGCGCAATGATGCGTTTGATGTCGGGCATGAAGCCCATGTCGAGCATGCGGTCGGCTTCGTCCAGCACGAGAATTTCCACCCGCGTCAGGTTGACTGTCTTCTGCTGCACGTGATCGAGCAGCCGGCCGGGCGTAGCGACGAGGATCTCCACGCCTGCGCGCAGCGCCTTGATCTGCGGATTAATGTCGACGCCGCCATAAACGACGGTAGAGCGCAGCGACAGGAATTTGCCATAGGTCCGCACACTTTCCTCGACCTGCGCGGCGAGTTCCCGCGTTGGAGTAAGTATCAAAGCGCGTATTGAATGTCTGGCCGGCGAAGGACTGGTGTTTTGCTGCGGCGCGAGCATTTGCAGGATGGGCAGCGCAAAGCCAGCGGTCTTGCCAGAGCCAGTTTGCGCGCATCCCATGATGTCCTGGCGCGCCAGCACGGGAGGAATTGCTTTTAACTGGATGGGGGAGGGCTCGGTATAGCCTTCTTCTGCGATTGCACGCAGTAACTCCGGCAATAAGCCGAGGGACTCAAACGACATCAGCGGGAACTCCTGGAATCCGCCAGCCACAGCGCGAAAACATATCGTAGGACGCGGGCAGCCGCGTCCGGGCCGGCAATAAAATCGCGAATCATGCTAATAACTTACGCGCTTTGAAATGATTCTAAATGACGGAATGCATTACTAAGCACTTGTTTTAAAATTATAACCTACCGAACGTAAAACCGCCAGCATTGATCGACGTGCACATGCGCCTGGTCGCCGGTTTGTTTCGATCTGATACTGGCTCGCGGCCGACGCCAATGGGAGAGCCGATTGCAAAGTCGCAAGTAATGATGAACAGAAAGCAGGTTTGACGCGTTGGTCATTGAAAAATCACGAGAAACTGAAGAAAATCTGGTAGATTGTGTGTCGATTGACCGATTTAACCGTGGAATCAAGCTGATTAAAAATCTTGACCCATCCTGACTCAACATCAGCCGCGCCAAAGCCCGGCGCGTTCCCGCTGATCCTGACCCTTGATACCAACGGTATTCCCCATCGCTGGATCACGTGGCAGCACGCGTGTTTTTATTACGCGAAGGACCAGATCGCGTGGTCAGCCGGCGAGCATGCGTTCACGGTTCTGGGGGGCTACAACCGTGTTTCCGGCGCGCGTTCGCACATCGTTGCCAGCAGCATCATTGCAATCCGCGGCAAGGCGATGGCGATGCGCGCATTCAGTCAGGTGCCGCCGCTGAACAACCGCGAGTTGTTTCACCGCGACCGCTACCTGTGCGCGTATTGCGGCAGCATACTGACGGCTGCGAAACTCACGCGCGACCATGTGATTCCGTTTTCGCGCGGTGGCCGCGACACGTGGATGAACGTGGTGACCGCCTGCCGCTCGTGCAATGAGAGGAAAAGCGACCGCACGCCGGAGCTTGCGCGCATGGAGCTGCTGTACCTGCCATACGTGCCCAACCGCGCCGAATATCTGATTCTGACCAACCGGCGCATACTCGCCGACCAGATGGAGTTTCTCGCCCAGCACGTGCCGGCGCAAAGTCGGCTGCACCAGACGGTCTAGCAGCCCGCGGTCAGCCCGCGCGCTTGCGAATTTCCATCATCAGCTTCAGCGCTTCGTCCGGCGTCGGTACGGCGTCACTGCGATCGCGGAATATGAGCCAGAATACGGCGCCGTTGATTAGCATGAAAAACACTTCCATGTAGAGGATGGCGGTGACGACCACGTGATTCTGCTGGCGCGCAAAAATAAAATAAAATCCTTCGAACGTCGGGATTGCCGCCCTCGACATGACGAACACCGATTCAAACGGCGGAAACAGCAGTATCACGACCAGATTGACTGCCACCACCAGCAGCGTTGCGTTCTGCAGGCTTATGCGAGGGCGCGCGACGCGTATTTTTTTCGGACTCAGCAACAGCAGCGCGATACACGCATTGATGGCGACGACGAACACTTCGAGAAACAGCAGGCTGGTATTGACGATCATAAATTCGTTGCGGTTCGGGTAAAAATAGAAGCCGGCGAACACCGGTATCTGCGCCCGGGCGAGCGAATAGGTATCGAACGGCGGAAACAACATGATGAAGAGAATATTGGTCGCCGCCACGAGAACTGCAATCGCTTGATATCGATTCATCCCTGCCAGCCTCGCACACGCCCGTTTTGTCGGGCTCCCGCCGCTATCATATGCCAAGCGGCTAATAGGCGATATGGGGCCGCGCCCGCCGCGCGTATGGCGGAAACGTTAGCGGCAGCTTGCGACGAGCGCTTGCAGCACGTCGCCGGTTTGCGGGTGCTGCACGAATACGGCGAGATTGAGATCCTGCGGCTTCCAGCGTGCATCCAGTGTAAAGCGCTGCGCATGGCTGAGCCTGCCCTTGTCATCCAGGGCAAGCGGTCCGATCAGGTTGCGCACCACGAAATCATGCTTCAGCGTGTGTCCCCTGTTTTCGCCCGCGTTGACTACCGAGGCGAGATTGTTTTCGTAGAGGGCGAGGTAGACGCGCGCGCGGCGCTGTTCGGCGTCGCCGGGAACGCTCACGTCGACTTTCGCGCCCAGCATCGAGTTGCCGGTATTGAGGCCAACGCGGATATCGGCCTGCGGTTTCGACAGGTTAATGGCGCGGATCTTGCGCTCGAAGTCATCGGACATCGCGCCGCGGCGGTAGTCCTGGCCGTTCAACAGCAGTTGCGGCGTCACCACGAAGCTCACGCCGCGCCGGCTGCTGTGCACGCGCTGACGTTCGCTGAACCCCGCCTGCGAATAGGGGTCGGTCCAGCCAAGCTGGTTCCAGTAGTCAACATGAAACGCAAGCGGAACCACCAGCTCACTGGTAAATTTCCGCGCCGTTAATTCGCTTACCCACTTATCCGCCGGCGGGCAGCTGTCGCAGCCTTCAGACGTATATAGCTCGAGCGCCGCCACGCGTTGCGGCCCGCTGGCCGCCATACATTCCGCCGCGCCGGCCCGCGGCATCCCCGCCGCAGCCGTGACCGCCATAACGAGGAGGGCGGCCCAGGTTTTTTGCATGTTTTGTCGTTTTATCATGCAGCTTAGTCGCGCCCGCGAAGGTTCGCTTACGTAGTGCGGTAAATTACCGCAGTCGACCCTGATGTGTTAAAATTTTTCTTTTGATTACAAACCCTTGCCGTTACGGACCGCAAGCGGCACCCTCCCCATTGATAAGCCCGGACTTACACAGTCATTCGACCTTTTCCGACGGTACTCTGACTCCGCAAGAACTCGTGGCGCGCGCGGTTGAGCGCGGACTCGAGATTTTGGCTCTCACCGATCACGACGACACGGGTGGCCTTGCGGCGGCGCAGGCAGCAGCGCGGCTCGCTGGATTAAAGCTCATAAACGGGGTCGAGATCTCGGTGTCGTGGCGCGGCCTGACGCTGCATATCG
>JBDSSV010000571.1:0-3098 GCA_039928535.1 Burkholderiales bacterium | reverse complement strand
TTCGGGGCGCCGAACTGAAGCCGCCGTTTGCGAGATCCTGCCCGATGATGCGAAGGTCGAAGTAACCGTGAGGCGTGCGGGCCATGAAGCGGGGCGGGTCCTCGGGAAAGACAGATTCCAGAGCAGTCGTTACCGTGTCCGCGAATTCGTTTTCGACAATCCTGTCCCATACATTGAAAATGAAAACGCCCCGTGCCCGGAGTACCCGACGCGCCTCCGCGAATGCCTTGGCTTTGTCGGGTAAGAACATTACGCCAAACTGGCACACAACGGCGTCAAAAGAGCCGTCCGGAAACGGCAACTGCATCGCGTCTGCCTGACGCCACTCGACGGCGCGCTGCGTTCCCGTCGCGCACGCCTGGTCCAGCATCGCCTGATTCAAATCCGTCGCAACAATGGAGACGCTTTCTGGTAATGCGGATGCTAAAGCGCGCGTCACAACGCCAGTGCCGGCTGCAATTTCGAGCACGCGGGAAACAGTCTTCGTCATGAGCCGCTCCGCCAGATCGGCAGCGTAAGGCTCGAATATCAGCGGCACCAGATACGTTTCGTACAGCTTTGGAATTGAGCCGCCGAAGACTTTATCGGTGTCGGGATTGGTCATGGTGTTCGCATTTAGCGCGAGTCATTGGCGCATTGAAGTTTCGTTTGTGGAGCGTGAAGTTAGTAATCGCCGTCGTTGCGGGTTCGTATTCCATACGTTACGCCTCCAGCGGCGCCAGCGCAATTTTACTAATGCCGACGTCATTGCGGCCGTTAACAGCGGGCTCTGCGCACGGGCGTGGCGCGTCGGCATTGCGGCAGTGGATGATTCTGACAAAAGGCTTTTCCGCCCAACACCTTGAAACCGCTTCGCGTTGCCGCTCCCGCAGCGCGCGTGTATGCTGGCGCGCAGTGGGGGAAGTTCTTGCGGGCGCGCCGCTCGCTGCGACAGGGATAACAATATGTATGCGTGGCTGATCGTTCTGGCGATTTTTTTTGCCGTCTGGGTATGCGCGTATCGCCGCTACAGCGGGTTGGGCTGGACTGCAGTAATCGGCGTCGGCTTCGCGGCGTTGATCTTTCAGGCAAGTCTCACACAGCCGGTGCTGATCGGCTTGTGGGTTGCGTTCGCCGTCGGCGCATTGCTGCTGAACCCGTCGCCAATTCGTCATGCCCTTGTCAGCACGCCGCTGCTGGCGCTCTTCCGCAAGATTCTGCCGCAGGTTTCGCAGACCGAACAAGAGGCGCTCGACGCGGGCACCGTGTGGTGGGACGGTGATTTGTTCAGCGGCAATCCCGATTGGGACAAGCTGCTGGCCTATCCGAAGCCGACATTGTCCGTCGCGGAAAAAGCGTTCATCGACGGTCCGGTCGAAGAAGTCTGCGCAATGCTGAACGACTGGGAGATCACGCACGAGCTGCACGATATGCCGCCACACGTGTGGCAGTTCATCAAGGATCAGGGCTTCCTCGGCATGATCATCCCAAAAAAATTCGGGGGCCTGGGGTTTTCGGCGCTGGCGCATTCGGAAGTGGTGACGAAGCTGACGACGCGCAGCGGCACGGCAGCGGTTTCAGTCATGGTGCCGAATTCGCTCGGACCCGCCGAGCTGCTGCTGCACTACGGCACCGACACGCAGAAAGACCATTACCTGCCGCGCCTCGCCAAGGGTCTTGAGATGCCGTGCTTCGCGCTGACGAGTCCGGAGGCGGGTTCGGACGCCGGCGGCATTCCGGATTTCGGGGTCGTGTGCCGCGGCGCATGGGAAGGTAAATCCGACGTGCTCGGCATCCGTCTGACGTGGGAGAAGCGCTACATTACGCTCGGGCCGATCGCGACATTGCTTGGTCTTGCTTTCCGTCTCTACGATCCCGACCACATTCTCGGCCAGCACGATGACATTGGCATCACACTCGCGCTGATCCCGACCAGAACCGAGGGTGTGCACATCGGGCGCCGCCACTTGCCGTTAAACGCCGTATTCATGAACGGTCCCAATTGGGGCAAGGATGTGTTCATCCCGATGGACTACATCATCGGCGGCGTCGACTACGTGGGGCAGGGCTGGAAGATGCTGATGAACTGCCTCGCCGCCGGACGTTCGATCTCGCTGCCGGCGAACGGCACCGGCATTGCGAAATTGTGCGCGCTGACGACGGGCGCCTATGGTCGCGTGCGCACGCAATTCAAGATGTCGGTCGGCCGTTTCGAAGGCGTCGAGGAAGCGATTGCGCGCATCGGCGGCCATACTTACCTCATGGAAGCCGCGCGCGTGATGACGGCGGGCGCGGTCGATCTCGGCGAGAAGCCGTCGGTCGTGTCGGCCATCGTCAAATACCACCTGACCGAGCTCGGCCGCGCGGTGATAAACGACGCGATGGACGTGCACGGCGGCAAGGGCATCTGCATGGGGCCGAACAATTATCTCGCGCGCGCATACCAGGCCGTGCCGATCGCGATCACGGTCGAGGGCGCGAACATCCTGACGCGCTCGATGATCATATTCGGGCAGGGCGCAATCCGCGGCCATCCATATGTGCTGAAGGAGATTGCCGCCACCAGGGAAACGGATCACGGCAAGGCGCTCGCCGATTTCGATGCAGCATTTTTCGGCCACGTGGCGTTCGTCGTCGCGAACTTTGCGCGCGCACTGTGGATGGGGCTCACGCGCGCTGTTTTCGTCGGCGCGCCGGGCGACCGGCACACGCATCGCTACTTTCAGCAGCTCACGCGGCTCTCGAGCGGTTTCGCGCTGACGTCGGACGCGGCAATGTTCGTGCTCGGCGGTTCGCTGAAACGGCGCGAGCGCTTGTCGGCACGGTTGGGCGATGTGCTCTCCTGGCTTTACCTCGCATCGGCGGTGTTGAAGCGTTACGAAGACAGCGGCCGCCCGGCGGACGATCTGCCGTTGCTGCGCTGGGCGATGCAGGAAGCTTTGCAGCAGATTCAGCAGGCGTTCTACGGCATCTTCGACAATTTGCCCAACCGGTTCGTGGCCGTGGTACTCAAGTACGTGATTTTTTCGTACGGTCGCGAATTCGATCCGCCGCGCGATGAGTTGGGCCAGGCGGTCGTGCGTACGCTGCTCGAGCCGGGGCCCGCGCGCGACCGCTTG
>JBDSSV010000570.1:0-5402 GCA_039928535.1 Burkholderiales bacterium | reverse complement strand
CCCACAGGAAGCATGGCTGAAGGCCGGGCTAACACGCACTCGCACAACATGGAACGTGATCGCGCAGCAAACGCTGATGGCGCAGCACGACCGCAAGGCGGGCCCCGGCCAAAGTTTCTGGACCGACGGCTGGGACGGTTATCCAGCCGCGCGCGCGCGGCTGCTCGGCGACATCGCGCAAATCAAACCGTCGAATCCGCTGATCATCGGCGGTGACGTGCATTGCAACTGGGTGGCCGATCTCAAGGCCGACTTCGACGACGCCAAATCTCCCGTCATCGCCAGCGAATTCTGCGGCACCTCGATCACATCGCAGGGCCCGAGCGTAAAACAGATCGCAGCGTCGCTCGGCGAAAACCCGCATATCCGCTATGGCAACGGCAAACGCGGCTACATGACAATGGAGCTGACACCGGAGCGCTGCACCACCGACTTGCGCGGACTCGACAGTGAAAAGCGCGCGGACAGCAGGATTTCGACCGTCGCGACGTTCGTGGTCGAAAACGGCCGCCCCGGCGTACAGAACGCATGACTGCTCTCAAGCTATACGGCTGTCCCAACACCCGTTCGCTGCGCGCCGCGTGGGCGCTCGAAGAAGCCGGCGCCGCATACGAGTACGTGCTGGTCGATCTTTTCAAAGGCGCGGGGCGTGCGCCGAAATTCCTTGCGCTCAATCCCGCCGGAAAAGTGCCGCTGCTGGTCGACGGCGACCTCACGCTGACAGAGTCGGCTGCAATCGTCGCCCATATCGGCGACAAATTTCCCGCGAGCGGTCTGATGCCGCGTGCCGCGGCCGCACGCGCCGACTGTCTGCGCCGGATGTTTTTCGCGACGACCGAACTCGAGCAACCGTTGTGGACTATCGCCAAGCACCGCTTCGCGCTGCCCAAAGACAAGCGCGTCGCCGGCATTGAAGAAACGGCACGGTGGGAATTCTCGATTACCGCGACGCTGCTGGCCGAGGATCTCGGCGAACGCGAGTTTATCTGCGGCAATGCATTCACTGGCGCCGACATCCTGCTTGGCCACACGCTCGCGTGGGCGCGCTCGGCAAAAATCGAGCTGGAACCACCCGAGCTGACGGCCTATCTGGAGCGGCTGCTTGCGCGGCCGGCGCTGGCGCGGGCGCGCGCGCGTGAAGCGGGGAAGACTCCGGCGGCCTGAAACCGCTATTCCACCTTGATTCCTATCTTGCTGGTCAGGCGTACGTACTTATCGATGTCGCCCTTGATCGTTGCGCCAAACTGCTCCGGCGTGTCACCGATGATTTCGTAACCCAGTTCGCTGAAGCGCTGCTTCACATCGGGTGATTTCAACGCGTTAACGGTAGCCGCGCTGAGTTTCGCCGCGATGTCTTTGGGTACGCCCGCCGGTGCGACGAGGCCGAACCATGCATCAACCGCATAGCCTTTGACGCCTGACTCTGCGATGGTCGGCAATTCCGGCGCAGACGGCGAGCGCCTGGCGCCCGCCACCGCGAGCAATCTCAGCTTGCCGACTTTTGCATGTGGCGCAACGGCAGCGAGGTCGGCGAGCATCATGTCGATCTGACCCGCGATGACATCGGTGACGGCGGGCGCGGTGCCCTTGTACGGTACATGCACGATGTCCGTGCCAGTCATGGACTTGAAAAGTTCAGCGGCGAGATGCGAGATGGCGCCGGTGCCTGAACTGCCATAGCTCAAAAGGCCTTTCTTCGTCTTGGCGACGACGATCAGTTCCTTGACGTTTTTCGCCGGCACGTGCGGATTGACCGCCAGTACATAGGGCACAATGGCGACGTTGGTGAGCGGCGTAAACTCGCGCGGATCGTAGCCGAGTTTCGGGTATATCCCCACCGCGACCGCCAGGTTGCTCATCCCGCCCATGATGACCGTGTAGCCATCGGGCGAGGCCTTGCTGGCGTATTCAACTCCGATGGTGCCGCCGGCACCGCCGCGGTTTTCGATCACGGTCGGATGGCCCCACAGCTCGTTCCATTTCTGGCCGACGATGCGCGCGATGATGTCGTTGGGTCCCGCCGGCGCGAAAGGCACGATGATTCTGATGGGCTTGGACGGAAACGCCGTCGCGGTTTGCGCGGCGCAATCAACCGCTACACCAGATGCAATCGTTGCCAGACCGGCCGCCAGCGGAAGATAACGTAGTTTCATAAACTGTGATTTCCTGTTTGCAGTTGGTGCACACAGCAGATGAGCAAGGGCTGTACCAGGGCTATGCGGATATTCCCCCACGCCGGTGTCCGGCCGCCGCCCTAATTGCGTGCGCTTACCATCTGCAATGCGCGATCGTAGTGCCCTATTCGCGCGTCAGCGCGCCGTCTTTAATCAGCTTCTGCAGACGCTCCGCCTCTTTCTTCACGAACGCCGCGAACTGCTCCGGCGTGCCGCCCTCCACTTCGAGCCCGAGCTCGTCCAGACGCCGCTTGACGTCGGGCATCTTCAGGATGCGATTGCATTCCGCGTTTAGCTTGTCGATCAGCGCGCGCGGTAATTTCGCCGGCCCCGCCATGCCGAACCAGACGATGGCCTCCGCGTCCTTGATGCCGGCTTCCGCCAGCGTCGGCACGTCGGGGAGCAGCGGCGAACGCTTGGAACTCGCGAGAGCTACGACGCGCACGCGCCCCGCCTTGATCTGCGCTTCGGCCGTCACCGTCGTCGTATGCATGAACTGAATCTGCCCGCCGATCAGATCCGTCATCGCCGGCGCCGAGCCTTTATACGGAATATGCGTGACCTTGACGCCGGTCGCCGCCTGCAGCACCGCCAGCCCGATGTGCAGGCTGCTGCCGGTTCCGGACGACCCCCAGTTGATCTTGCCCTGGTTGGCTTTCAGATAGTCGAGCAATTCTTTTGAGTTGCGCACCGGCAGCGCGGGATTCGCGAGTATCAGCAGCGGGGCGTAACCAAAATAAATAATCGGCGCGAAATCCTCGACCCTGTATGGAGATTTTTTACTGAGGAGCGGGCTGTTCACGTTCGGCCCCGGATTGGACAGCAGCAGCGTGTAGCCATCGGGCGCCGCTTTGGCGACCGTGTCGGCGCCGACCAGACCGCCTGCGCCCGGCCGATTGTCGACGATGAATTGCTGGCTCCAGGCGTCGAACAGCTTCGCCGCGATCAGCCGCGCAATCACGTCGTTCGACGCGCCCGGCGTAAACGGCACAACCCAGCGCACTGGTTTATCCGGATAGCCGGCCGCGGCGTTGCTTTTTGCCGGCTGCGCGGCAGCTTGCGTGATGATCCCGCCGCATGCAGCGACGAGTACCAATCGTAAAGTGAAGTGCATTGCCCCTCCTGGTCAAACCTTGTATTTGATTATCGTTTTTGCGTCTTCCAGCGCTTCCGGGTTGATCACGTTGATCGGTCTGCCGGCCGCATAAGCAAGAATCTGATCGAAAATATCCGTGAACTGGACTTCGAACTCGTCGCGCCCGACGTAGCCGATGTGCGGCGTGCACACGACATTGTCCATGTTGAGCAGAGGATGCTGCGTATCCAGCAGCGGCTCTTCCTCGTAAACATCGACCGCCGCCATGCCGGGACGGCCGGCGCGCAGCGCCGCCACCAATGCACCCGGTGCGATCAGACCCGCACGGCTGGTGTTGACGATCAGCGCCGTCGGCTTCATGCGCGCGAGATCGTCGGCGGTCACGATGCCGCGCGTCGCGTCGACTAGCCGCATGTGTAGCGAAATCACATCGCTTTCCTCGAAAAACTGCTCCTTGCTGCGGGCAGCGCTATAGCCGTCAACGCGCGCCGTCGCCAATGAGGTTTCGCGCGCCCACACCAGCACCTTCATGCCGAATGCTTTGCCGAAGCCGGCCACGACGCTGCCGATGCGGCCGTAGCCGTAGATGCCGAGCGTCTTGCCGCGTATGCCGTAGCCGACGTCGACCTGCCACTTGCCCGCCTTCAACGCCGCCATCTGTTTGGGTATCTGCCGCAGCGATGCGAGCACCAGTCCCCATGACAGCTCGGCGGTGCCGTACGACGGCCGGCCCGGATGCTGGCTCGACGACAGGATGATGCCTTTGCGCGTGAGTGCATCGAGATCGATATGCGGGTAAACGCTACGCTGGCTGACGAGCCTCAGCTCGTTCAGTTTTTCGATCAGCGGCGCGCGTATCGGCGTGCGCTCGCGAATCAGCACCAGCGCTTCGGTGTCTTTCAGACGTTCAGCAAGTATGTTGACGTCCTTGGTGTGGTCATTCCAGATCGTGACTTTGTGGCCGTCGAGCTTGGAAAAGCACGGCAGCGTGCGTATGGTGTCGTGGTAATCGTCGAGTATGGTTATATTCATTCCACATTCCGTGAGGGGTGAGACGTGAGGGGTGAGGCGTAAAGAGCGTATGCTGAAAATTGCACTGGGGTCTTCCCCCTCACTCCTCCCACCTCACTCCTCACGATTTTAATCCAACCAACCACTAGCCTTCACCTGCGCGAGCACTTCGTCGACGATTTCCGGCGCGCGCCCGACGTAGGTCGTCGGATCGAGCGCCGCGCGCAGTTCCTGCTCGCTCATCGCGTCGCGCACGCGTTTGTCAGCCATGAGTGCCTTGTCGAAGCCGATGCCGTGCTCAAGGCCGTGCATTGAGATTTCGTAGACGATCTCGTGTGCGGTCTGCTTGCCGATTTTTCCGGACAGCACGAACATCACGCGTTCAGACAGCAGGAAGCCGCCGAGCAGGTCGAGATTACTGCGCATCTTGTCCACGTTGACGACCAGCCCCGACAGCACATATTTCATCGTCGCGAGCATGCCGCCCGCCATCAGGCAGGATTCCGGCAACGCGCGCCATTCCGAGCGCCATGCCGCGCCGTCGCGTTCGTGATCGATCACCATCGATTCGAGCATCAGCGCCACGTTGTACTTGATCGCGCGCGATACGCCCATCACCGCTTCGCAAGTGCTCGGATTGCGCTTATGCGGCATGGTGGACGAGCCGACTTTGCCGTCGCTGAACGGCTCGAGCAATTCGTCGATTTCGTTGTGTTCCAGTATGTAGATCTGATTGGCGATTTTGCCGAGCGTCGCGCCGATCAGGCCCAGCACGCACACGTATTCGCCAAAGCGGTCGCGCGACGGCTGCCAGTTGATATCGGCGACGCCGAGCCCGAGGCGTTTCATCAGGCCCTGCTCCAGCTTCTTCGCCTGCGGGCCGTACGAGGCCTGCGTGCCGACGGCGCCCACCATGCCGCCGACGAACACGCGCGGCTCGCACTGGCGCAGCCGCTCGTAATGCCGCCCCATCTCCGAGAGCCAGACTGCCGCCTTGTGGCCGAACGTGATCGGCAGCGCCTGCACGCCGTGCGTGCGGCCCACCATCGGCGTGTCGCGATATTTTTCGGACAGCCGGTAAAGCTCGCGCCCGATCGCCTTTAAGTCGCGCAAATAAGCCG
>JBDSSV010000569.1:0-7668 GCA_039928535.1 Burkholderiales bacterium | reverse complement strand
GTCCTTGAACGTTCCCGGTTCGCCTTCGTCGAGATTGACCGCAAGCAGCCGCGGCAGGCGCTCGGCGCGCAGAATGCGCCACTTGCGCCCGGTCGGAAAACCGGCGCCGCCGAGCCCGCGCAGGCTCGAAGCTTCCATGATCTTCAGGATGTCTTCGGCATCGCGCTTGCCACCGAGGCACTCGACCGCAAGCTTGTAGCCTTCTTTTTGACGGTACTCGTCGAAGTCGATGTATTTTCCGACTGCGCATGCGATGCTGTTCGCCGCCACCTGCGTGCTGACTGCTTCGACAGTGGCCTGCGCAACCGGATTCTGGCCGACAACGACTGCGGGCGCCTGTTCGCAGCGGCCGATGCACGGCGCCGGGATTACACGAACGTTCGGACCGAGCGTTGCTTTCAATTTCTCGAGCAATGGCAGCGCACCCGCGAGTTCACACGACAGCGAATCGCAGACACGCACCGTGAGCGCCGGGGGGATCGCATCGCCTTCCTTGATCACGTCGAAGTGATGGTAGAACGTCGCGACTTCGTACACTTCCGCGGGCGCCAGCGCCATCTCGCGCGCGAGCGCGACGACATGCGCCGCCGAAATATGGCCGTAGCGGTCCTGGATTTTATGCAGGTGTTCGATCAGCAAGTCGCGCCGGCGTGGTGCCGAGCCGAGCAGCGTTTGCACATCGGCGAGCGCCTGCGCGTCGACCGGGCGCCCCTTGGGATTGCCGCGTTTCTTGCCGGATTTCGGTTCGCCCGAAGGGCGGACTGCGATATTCGTAGGGTCCATCACAAATGCCTGATTAACGAGTCAACTTACAACGTCGAATGCATTTGCGATTTGCCTGGCTGCAAATCACTTGCCCGAGCCGCGTGTCGGTTAGATCCGCTCGCGCCGGCCGGTTTCGAAACGTCCCTCCGCATGCCTGAACCTGAATTTTATCACGATTGCCCGCGGCAGCGACGGCGTCCCAACCAAAGAGGGCCGGCCGGTTGCCGTCAAAAGCAACCAGCGCGGCCCGGGATTACGCTTACTTCAAAACGGACTTCAGCAGCTTGCCCATGTGCGCAGGGTTGCGCGTGACCTTGATGCCGCATTCCTCCATCACCGCGAGCTTTTCGTCCGCCGTACCCTTGCCGCCCGAGATGATCGCGCCCGCATGGCCCATGCGCTTGCCCGGCGGCGCCGTGATGCCGGCGATGAATCCGACGACGGGTTTCTTCATGTTGGCCTTGATCCAGCGCGCGCAGTCCTCCTCGTCCGAGCCGCCGATTTCACCGACCATGATGACCGCCTCCGTGTCGGGATCGTCATTGAACATTTTCATGATGTCGATGTGCTTCAGCCCGTTGACCGGATCGCCACCGATGCCGACGCACGATGACTGACCGAGGCGCTGTTCCCGCAACTGGCCGACCGCTTCGTACGTAAGCGTGCCCGAACGCGAAACTACGCCGATCGGGCCTTTCTTGTGGATGTGGCCCGGCATGATGCCGATCTTGATTTCATCGGGCGTGATGACGCCCGGGCAGTTGGGCCCGATCAACTTCGTGCGCTTGCCCTGCATCCTGTACTTGGTGCGTATCATGTCGCGCACCGGTATGCCCTCGGTGATGCAGATTACGAGATCGAGATCGGCGTCGACCGCTTCATCGATCGCCGCCGCAGCGAATGGCGGCGGCACATAAATGACCGACACATTCGCGCCGGTCTGTTCCTTGGCTTCTTTGACCGTCGCGAAAATGGGTATGCCTTCGTACGACTCGCCCGGTTTTTTCGGATTGACGCCGGCGACATAACAATTGGCGCCATTCGCGTACTCCTTGCCCATTTTGGTGTGGAACTGGCCAGTCTTGCCGGTGATGCCCTGCGTCATCACGCGCGTATTTTTGTCGATCAATATGCTCATTTGCGTTTCCCTCTGGCGGCCTTGCGCGATGCCTTCGCGCGCGCTGGTCTTTTCTTTGCTGGTTTCTCTTTCGCGCCAGGCTTGCGGCGTTTCGGCGCGGCAGTTTTGCTTTTTTTCGCTGCCTTTTTGACAGACCGTTTTTTGGCCGCGGGCTGCGCTGCGGATTTCTTTTTAGCCGTGGGTTTGGTTTTCGCCTTGGGTTTGGTTTTCGCTCTGGTTTTTGTTTTGGCTTTCGCTTTAGGCGTGGCCGCCGTCCTCGGCGCAGCGCCGCCCGCCGCTTTGACGGCTTTCTCGGCGGCGTCCGCCATGTTGCTGGCGGAAATGATCGGCAAGCCGGAATCAGCAAGAATTTTCTTGCCAAGATCGACGTTCGTGCCCTCGAGCCGCACGACCAGCGGCACCGAAAGACTTACCTGCCTGGCCGCGGTGACTATGCCTTCAGCGATGACATCGCATTTCATGATACCGCCGAATATATTGACGAGTATCGCTTTCACATGCGGGTTCTTGAGCATGATCTTGAACGCTGCGGTGACTTTCTCGGCCGATGCGCCGCCGCCGACGTCGAGGAAATTTGCCGGGCTGCCGCCGTAGAGCTTGGTGATGTCCATGGTCGCCATGGCGAGCCCCGCGCCGTTGACGAGGCAGCCGATGTTGCCGTCGAGCGAGATGTACGACAGGTCGAATTTGGAAGCTTCGATCTCGGCCGGATCTTCTTCGTCGAGATCGCGCATGGCGACGATGTCGGGGTGGCGAAACAGCGCGTTGTCGTCGAAATTCATTTTTGCGTCGAGCGCGACGATGTCGCCGCTGCCGGTCAGGATCAGCGGATTGATTTCAGCGAGCGAAGCATCGGTTTCATCGAACGCTTTATACAGGCCTTGCAACGCCGGGCGCGCCTTGACGACGGAATCCGCGGGGATGCCGATCTTGCGCGCGATATCGTCTGACTCGCTGTCCGTAAGGCCGCTTGCTGGATCGATGAAAACCTTGTGGATTTTCTGCGGTGTCTTCGCGGCGACTTCCTCGATGTCCATGCCGCCTTCACTGCTCGCCATCAGACACACGCGCTGCGTGCCGCGATCGACCACCATGCCGACGTACAGTTCTTTCCTGATGTCGGCGCCTTCTTCCACCAGCAGGCGCCGCACTTTTTGTCCGTCAGGGCCGGTCTGATGCGTCTTCAGCATCATGCCGAAGATCTGGCTGGCGTATTGCTTGACCTCATCCGCGGATTTTGCGACTTTCACGCCACCGCCCTTGCCGCGGCCGCCCGCGTGGATTTGCGCTTTCACCACCCACACCTTGCCGCCGAGCCGGTTGGCCGCATCGACGGTTTCGTCGACGCTGAAACATGCAATGCCCTGCGGCGTAATTACGCCGTACTTCCGCAGGATTTCTTTCGCCTGATATTCGTGGATCTTCATGTACAGCCTTCTCGTGGCGCCCAAACGGCCTGCGTGCAGCCGCTGATGCGGGGGTTAGCGATAACTTAAATCCGGATACGCGGATGAATCTCTATTCAATCTTTTGCCGGCGGAATGATGTGCGTCGAACCAGCGCGAATGCGCCGCGCAAGTATAGCCGATTCGACGCCGGACCCGCTGCCGGAGCCAAGGCAGCACAGCTTTCGCGCACGACGTGGGGTTGCGACCAAAAAAAAGCGCAACCCCGGGGGGTTGCGCTGAGGTTCCACCAAAGGAGGAGGTTTTGGAGGATGTGCGCCGACACCTGTAAAGGTGCCCAACGCAACATCATTATGATCGAGCAAAACGCTCTTTGCAAGCGTTTTCTGTTGCTCTGCAATATGTCTTATTTATGTAACAAAGTTTTCAAATAAACATATATAAATCAATATTATAGATATCAGCATCCATGCAACGCCGGGCTTCGGCCAAGCCAATGTTCGCGCGCTGCGTCAGCGCACGACCATAATGGGATTTTTTTGTCATAGGTAAGCACCTTGCGCGTTTCGCTGCCGAACAAACTGCCGCGAGCCCTTTGCGCCCATGCGAATGCAGCAGGATCAGGTCGCAGTTCTTCGCGTTGGCAGTTTTGATGATAGCGTCATAAGGATGATCGCTTGTTTCGCAGACGGTCTCGCACAGCACGCCGGCTTCGCGGCACGCGGTCTGAATGAATTCGAGATGTCCCGCCGCGCGCGACCGCGCTTCCTGTTCAATGCGCTCTTCGGTGACGGGATCGAAAGCGCCTTCGTAAGCGATTATCAGGTGATAGTCTGGATGGCGTGCACGCTGGTCACGCGCGCGCCGTGAAACTTTGCGAGCTCGATGCCGGTACGTATCGCTTTTTGCGACAATTCGGAACCATCAGTAGGGATCAGGATATGCTTGAACTGTACGCCCCTCCTGCACGGCCGAATTGACAAGGAAAACACCTTAGCAAACCGACGCGCCGCGGGCAACCCGACTGCGGCTTTTTTACTCGGGGGCGATCCCGGCCTGCGCGACAACCTTGATCCACTTTGCGATCTCGGCACGATTGAACTGATCGTACTCTTCGGGCGTGCTGGCGACCACTTCCGCGCCCTGCTTGGCGAGATTCTCCTTGACGCGTGGATCATTGAGCGCCTTCTTGAGCGCAGCGTGCAACTGGTCGATGATCGCGCGCGGCGTGCCGGCCGGCGCCATGAGGCCGAAGCCGCTCGAGACGACGAAGCCGGGCAGCCCGGCCTCCTCCATCGTCGGCGTCGCGGCAGCGGCAGCGGAGCGCTGCTTGCCGGTTTGCGCGATCATGCGCAGGCGGCCCGTGTTCACGTGCTGGATCGCGGCGGGCATGCTGGGAAACTGCATCTGCACCTGGCCCGCAACCAGATCCACCATTGCCTGCCCGGTGCCTTTATATGGCACGTGGACAAGTTTGATTTTTGCCATCGAACTCAGGAGTTCTGCGGACAAGTGGCCGACGGTACCGACGCCGGCAGTCGAATAATTGATCTCCCCCGGCCGCGCGCGCGCGATCGCAATAAACTCCTTGACTGTCTTAGCCGGCAGCGACGGATGCACGACGAACGCGGTCGGCACGTCGGCAATAATCGAGATCGGCGCAAAATCCCTGACTGAATCGTAGGGCAGCTTTTTTACCATTGCCGGATTGATCGTATGACCCGCCGAAACCATGAGGATTATGTAGCCGTCCGGCGCGGCGCGCGCCACGACTTCCGTGCCGATTACGCCGCCGGCGCCGCCGCGATTTTCAACCACGATCTGCTGCCCGATTATTTCCGACATGACGGGCGCAAACACGCGCGCAATGATATCGGTGTTGCCGCCGGGCACGAACGGCACGATCATGCGCACCGGCTTGCCCGGATAATTCTGCGCAAACGCCGTGCCTGCGGACATCGCCCCGACCAACGCACAGGCAGTAACGCCCGATAAAATCCTGATCGTCATGTCGCCTCCAATAGTCCCGCCGCCGCGCCGTTACGGTCGCAGCCAGCCATGATATTCTTATTGCTCGCAATTATAAGCGGTGCAGCGCGCGGACAGTATGTCGCGCCGGGCATTTCTTCACCGCAGATTTTCCCGCTTTCCAATCACGCTTTTGGACACTTATGCCTTCAACCATGATCCTGACCGGTGACCTCAATTTGATGAACGTCACCGACCCCGCCGTCCCGTTCAAAAAAGTCGCCGACGAATTTCGTGCGACCGACGTCGTTTTCAGCAACCTGGAGTGCTGCCTCTACGATCCGCCCGGCCAGCACTCGGCCGACACCTCGGAGGGTTTTTTCGCGCACCCGGGACCCGGCGGCGAAGCGCTCAAGCAGGCCGGCATCCACGCGGTCGGCATCGCCAACAACGTGAATTACGGCGACGCGGCGATCAAAGCGTCCATCGCGCGTCTCGACGAACTCAAAATTCCGCACAGCGGAGCCGGCGCCAATCGCGCCGCGGCGCGCGCGCCCGTGATCGTCGAGCGCGGCGGCCTGCGTTTCGGTTTCCTGCAGCGCACTTCCGTCTACTGGCCGACCAATCATGAAGCCGGCGAGCACGCGGCAGGCGTTGCGGTTATCCGCGGACATACCGCCTATCAGTTGCCATTGCACAAGACGCGGCCCGAAATTCCGCCGTGCAATCGCCCCGGACTGCCGCCCATCATCAAGACGTGGGCGGATCCCGCGTACCTGAAGCAGTACGTGGAAGACATCACCGCATTGCGCGCCAAATGCGATGTCCTCGTTGCGTCATGTCATTGGGGACTGCACCAGGACGTACTGGAATACATGCCCGAAATCGCGCACGCCGCCATCGATGCGGGCGCCGACGTCGTCTTCGGCCATGGCCCTCATTACTCGCTGCCGGTAGAAGTCTACAAGGGCAAGCCCGTCTATTACGGACTCGGCAGCTTTTCCTTCCACACGGGCCACGGCGGAAAGAAACACGGCGACTGGGTCGGCATGCTCGCGCGCATCGCGTTCGACGGCAGGAAGATCAAGCGCGCGACCTTTCAGTTCGTGCGCCACAACGATGCGAACGAAAGCGTGCTGTGCACGCTGGCGAAAGAAGCAGCCACGCTCGAAGACATCAAACAGCGTAGCGCGAAATTCGGCACCAAGTTGACGCCTGACGGCGATCAGGTCGCGTTGCCGCTATAAGCGGCTGAATCGCAGATCAGGGCCCCTCGTCCGCGGGTCCGCGCAGCTTGCGCGTAGGGTAAACCTTAGCCGGGTGCTGCATCACGGCCTCCTCGTCAATATCGATGCCGAGTCCAGGCGCCGTCGGCAATTCGATGTAGCCGTTCTTCGGCTTCAACTGATTCGGCGATATCTTGTCGCAAAACTCGACGAATGGCAGGAAGTACTCGGTGATGATGAAATTCGGCATCACCGCCGACGCATGCACCGTCGATGACAATCCAAGCGTGGTCGAATTGTAGTTGTGCGGCGACATCGCAACCAGGAACGGCTCGGCCATTGCCCCGATCTCCTTCAATTCAAGGATGCCGCCGCAGCACGCGACGTCGGGATTCAGAATGTCGGCCGAGCGCGCTTCGAGCAGCGGCCGGAAACCGGTCTTGGTGTACGTTGCTTCGCCGATCACGATAGGCAGGTTCGTCGCACGCCTGACTTCGGCCATCGCTTCGGCGTTTTCCGCGACGTTCGGCTCTTCCAGCCAGTACAACCCGAACTCGGCGAGTTGCTTGTTGAGCCGTATCGCGTGCATGGGCGCCAGCCGGCGATGCTGCTCGATCAGGAGATCGACGTCTGGCCCCACCGCGTCGCGCACTGCCTTGACGACCGCAACAGCGCGCTTTTCATGCTCTTTCGGTATCCAGCTGCGCCACGGCGACGGCAGCGGATCGAACTTCATTGCGGTGAATCCCTGCGCAACCACTTTTTCCGCGGCGCGTGCGTAGTCGGACGGCTCCTTCATCTGGTAACTCCAGCCGTTCGCATACACGCGTATCTTGTCGCGGCAACGTCCGCCGAGCAGGTTGTAGACGGGCTGCTTGCATACCTTGCCCGCAATGTCCCACATCGCCTGTTCGATGCCGCTGATGGCGCAGAACAGCTCGAGCGAGCCGCGGCGCGCCGCGTAATCGTCGAACGCCATCTGCGTGAATTGCCTGATGTCGAACGGATTGCGCCCGACCGCGTAGCGGCCCAGCGCAGTCAGTTGCGCCATGACGGCGGTATCGCGATCGTATTGCGAATATGCCTCGCCCCAACCGTGGATGCCCGCGTCGGTTTCGACCTTGACGAGAATCAGGTTCTTGCGCCAGCCCGGATGCACGGTGTA
>JBDSSV010000568.1:0-3297 GCA_039928535.1 Burkholderiales bacterium | reverse complement strand
CGATGCAGGCCATCGGCGGCGAAGTGCTGATCACCGCCGACCACGGCAACGCGGAAACCATGCTCGACACCGTCTCCCATCAGGCGCACACCGCGCATACGCTCAACGTGGTGCCGGTGCTATACATCGGGCGCAAGGCGAACGCTGCCTCGGGCGGCGCGCTGAAAGATGTGGCGCCGACGCTGCTGCGCATGATGGGACTGCCGCAACCGCCCGAAATGACGGGCACGCCGTTGATCGATTTTGTTTAAACCGGCACTCCTCGTGCTCGTCGTGCTGGCGGCGCTGGCCGCCGGCGCACGGGCGGCGGCCCCTTCCAGCAGCGCGCAGAAGGAAGAACTGAAGCAGCTGCGCGGCCGGATCGACGCGCTGCAAAAAAATCTCGCCGCGTCCGAAGAAACGAAGACCGAGACGGTGGACGCGCTGCGCGAATCCGAGCGCGCCATTTCGGAAACCAATCGCCTGCTGCGCGGGCTGGCTGAAGACCAGCGCGCGGTGAACGCGCAGCTGACGGATCTCGGCGAGCAAAACCGCCGCACCAGCGATGACATCGAAGCGCAACGCGCGCGCCTCGCGCGCCTGCTCTACCAGCAATACACGGGATCCCAGCCCGACGCGCTGAAGCTGCTGCTCAATCGCGAGGATCCGAACCGGATTGCACGCGAACTCCACTATCTGACACATCTCGCGCGCGCGCGCGCCGAGCTCATAGGCGGCCTGCGCACCAGCCTGGGCCGCATCACGAACCTCACCCGGGAATCCCAGCAGCAAAGCGCTGAGCTCGCGGCAATCAACACGCAGCAGCAGGCCCAGCGCAAGCGCCTCGAGAGCGAAAAAGCGTCGCGCAAGGCAGTCCTGCTCAAAGTGTCGCGCGAGATCGGCAAACAGCGGCGCGAGATTTCCACGCTGAAGCGCGACGAAACGCGTTTGAGCAAGCTCGTCGACCGGCTCAGTCAGATGCTTTCGCGCACCAAGCCGCCGTTGCTGCGCAACGAGCGTCTCCCGGAAAGCGGGCCCGGCAGCGGGGCCTTCGGCCAGCTTAAAGGCAAGCTCTCTTTGCCAGTGCGCGGGGAACTCAAGAACCGGTTCGGCAGCCCAAGGGAAGGCAGCGGCGTGCTGTGGAAGGGGCTGTTTATTGCGTCCGGCACGGGCCAAGAGGTCAAAGCCATCGCGACCGGACGGGTAGTGTTCGCTGACTGGCTGCGCGGCTTCGGCAACCTCCTGATAATCGACCACGGCGACGGCTATATGAGCCTCTATGGCAACAACGAGTCGCTCTTCAAGCAGGTGGGCGACGCCGCACGCAGCGGCGAAACCGTCGCGGCGGTCGGCAACAGCGGCGGCAACATGGATTCGGGTTTATACTTCGAGATTCGCCACCAGGGCAAAGCGTTCGATCCCCTGGGGTGGGTCAGTTTACGGTGAGCCGGCCGGCCGCGCTGTATTTGCCACAAGTTTTGAAGGAGTTTAGATGCGCAATAAATTGCAGCAATTCGGTCTAATCGCGCTCGGCGTGTGCCTTGGCGTCATGATCTCGCTGAATTTCTCGGCGGTTGCGCAACGCGATGTGCTCGGGCCGCTGCCGGTCGAGGAATTGCGCGCTTTCACCGAAGTGTTCGGCCGCATCAAGAGCGATTACGTCGAGCCGGTCGAGGACAAGAAACTCATCACCGAAGCAATCACCGGCATGCTGGCCGGGCTCGACCCGCACTCTTCTTACCTCGACCAAGACGCGTGGCGCGAGCTGCAGGTCGGCACACAGGGCGAATTCGGCGGGCTCGGCATCGAAGTCGGCATGGAAGACGGTTTCGTCAAAGTCGTTTCGCCGATCGACGATTCGCCGGCTTCGCGCGCCGGCGTCAAGTCGGGCGATCTCATCGTCAAGCTCGACGAGACATCGGTCAAAGGCATGACGCTGAACGATGCGGTCAAGCGCATGCGCGGCAAACCGAATACCCAGATCACCCTCACCATCGTGCGCAAAGGCGATCCCAAACCCGTCGTCCTGACGCTGACGCGCGCCGTCATCAAGATCCAGAGCGTCAAATCGAAGCTGCTCGAGCCCGGCTATGCGTACTTCCGCGTCACGCAATTCCAGGAGCACACCGGCGAGACGCTCGCGGCCGCGATTCAGAACCTGTACAAGCAGAACCAGGGTGCGATGCGTGGCATCGTGCTCGACTTGCGCAACGACCCGGGCGGTTTGCTGAATGGGGCGGTGGCGGTGTCGGCGGCCTTCCTGCCGAAAAACGAGCTGGTCGTTTACACCGACGGGCGTACTGAGGACGCGAAAATGCGCCTCACTGCGAGCCCTGAAAACTACGTGCGCGGCCGCATCCGGGACGATTACCTCTCCAAGCTGCCGCCGGAAATTAAGAATGTGCCGATGGTAGTGCTCGTCAACGGCGGCTCGGCGTCAGCTTCCGAAATCGTCGCCGGCGCGCTGCAGGACCACAAGCGAGCAGTCATCATGGGCACGCAAACGTTCGGCAAGGGTTCGGTCCAGACGATATTGCCGCTGGGTAATAACACCGCCATCAAGCTCACCACGGCGCGCTACTACACGCCGAATGGCCGCTCGATCCAGGCCAAAGGCATCGTGCCCGACATCATCCTCGATGATGGCTCTGCCGGCAAAGATCCCACGCTGAAATTGCGCGAGGCGGACCTCGACAAGCACCTGATAAACGCACCTACCAAGGACGAAAAAGGCGCTGCTCCGTCGACGCCGGTTGCCAACGCCTTCAATTTCACGCCGGCGCCGCGCCCCAAAGACGTCGACGAGAAAGACACCAAGCCGGAGCCCGGCGAAGTGGTCGCCAAAAGCGACTATGAACTGTCGCAGGCGATCTCGTTTCTCAAGAGCCGCGGCCCCACCGCGCGCGCCAGTGCCCGTTAACGCACCGCCATCCACATTTAACGCCCGGCACCGTCCGGGCGTTTTGTTTTCCGCCGTCGGCCATGAATGACGATCAACTGCTGCGTTACAGCCGGCACATTCTGTTGCCTGAAATCGGCATCGACGGCCAGGAAAAATTCTCGCGTGCCCATGCGCTGATCATCGGCGCCGGCGGTCTCGGCTCGCCTGCAGCACTGTACTTGGCTGCCGCCGGCGTCAACACCCTGACCTTATGCGACGGCGACACCGTCGACCTCACCAATCTGCAACGCCAGATCGTGCATCGCAACGACGCGATCGGCACCTCTAAGGCCGTGTCGGCGCATCGCACGCTGGCCGGTATCAATCCCGAAGTGACGGTGCGCGCGCTCAACGAGCGTGTAAGTGGACTGCGCCTC
>JBDSSV010000567.1:0-3814 GCA_039928535.1 Burkholderiales bacterium | reverse complement strand
GAAGAGCCGGAATCCGAAGGCGAGGGCGTGGTCTCGCTGGACGCGGGCGGCAATGGGGAATCCGACCCGCTCTACGATCAGGCGGTCGAAATCGTATTGAAAACCCGCCGCGCGTCGATTTCCCTCGTGCAGCGCCACTTGCGTATCGGTTACAACCGCGCGGCGCGCCTGATCGAGCAGATGGAGCGCGCCGGCATGGTCTCGGCGATGCAATCGAATGGCAACCGGGAAGTGCTCACGCCCGCGGCGGCGCCGGAATAAATACGGCGCTGACACGGAATTTCACGGCCTGCCGGCTGTCACATGCCATCAAACTGGAATAAGAGCGAGCAAGCTATGCTGACGCGAATTGGAGTCGCACTGGTCCTCCTGGCGGCGGGCGTGACGGCGCGCGCCGCAAGCGTCGAAATGCTGAAGGGATATCTGCAGCAGACGACTTCCGGCAAGGCGCGTTTTGCGCAGATCGTCGTCGACAAGAATCTTAAAGAACTGCAAAAGGCCACGGGCACCATGCAATTCGTGCGGCCGGGGCGTTTTCGCTGGGAATATGACAAGCCCTACGAGCAGACCATCGTCGGTGACGGCGCCAAGCTGTGGATATATGACAAGGACCTCAATCAGGTCACGGTGAGAAAGCTCGACAAGGCGCTCGGTGGCAGTCCGGCCGCGTTGCTGGCGGGTAGCAACGAAATCGACAAGGTCTATGTGCTGACAAACATCGGCATGCAGGAAGGCCTTGACTGGCTCGAGGCGGTACCCAGATCCAAAGACAATACTTTTGAACGTATTCGCCTAGGTTTCGGCAAATCGGGCCTCGAAGCAATGGAGCTGCGCGACCAGTTTGCGCAGACCACGGTTATCAAGTTCGCAAACGTCGAGCGCAATCCGCAAATTTCGCCGGAGGTATTCAAGTTTATACCGCCGAAAGGCGCCGACGTCATTACGGATTAACGGATCTACGCGGGGCGCGTCGTGAACGATTTATTTGCCAGACGTGAGCCGGCGGCGCCGCTGGCCGAACGATTGCGGCCGGACACCCTCGATGACGTCGTAGGGCAGACGCATCTGCTCGGACGAGGCAAGCCGCTGCGGCTCGCGTTTGAGTCCGGCAAGATGCATTCTATGATCTTGTGGGGGCCACCCGGCGTCGGCAAAACGACGCTTGCGCGTTTGATGGCGCAGGCATTCAACTCGGACTTCATCGCGATTTCCGCGGTGCTCGCGGGCGTCAAAGACATTCGCGACGCCGTCCAGCACGCGGAAATCTCGCTACAGCAAAGCGGTCGGCATACGATCCTGTTCGTTGACGAAGTGCATCGTTTCAATAAGTCGCAGCAGGACGCGTTTCTGCCGTTTGTCGAGCGCGGACTGCTGACATTTATCGGCGCAACCACGGAAAATCCTTCCTTCGAAGTCAACAGTGCGCTCTTGTCGCGCGCGGCCGTCTACGTGCTGCAGCCGTTGGCGGATGCGGAACTTGGCTTGCTGCTGCAACGCGCTGTCAAGCACACCAGCCGCCCGCTTGAATTCAGCGCAGGCGCGCGCGATTTGATCGCGGGCTACGCCGACGGCGATGCGCGCCGGTTGCTGAATATGGTTGAGCTCATCGACACGGCAGCGGCAGTGGCGGGAAATCTCCAAGTGGACGAGACCCTCGTGCGCGACGCGTTGACGCAAAGCCTCAAGCGCTTCGACAAGGGCGGCGACCAGTTTTACGACCAGATTTCGGCGTTGCACAAAGCGGTGCGGGGATCGTCGCCGGACGCGACTTTGTACTGGCTGTGCCGCATGCTCGACGGCGGCGCTGATCCGCTGTATGTGGGCCGGCGCATCGTGCGCATGGCGGCGGAGGACATCGGCCTCGCCGATCCGCGCGCACTGCGCATCGCATTGGATGCCTGCGAGACATACGAGCGGCTCGGCAGCCCGGAAGGCGAGCTCGCATTGGCCGAGGCCGCGCTGTATCTGGCCGTGGCGCCGAAGAGCAATGCTGCGTATACCGCCTATAACGCCGTGCGTGCCCTGATTAGCGATGATAAATCGCGGCCGGTGCCCGAACATTTACGCAATGCGCCGACCAAGCTCATGAAAGATCTTGGTTACGGTCAGGACTATCGTTATGCGCACGATGAAACCGACGCTTATGCAGCCGGCGAAAATTATCTGCCGGAAGGTCTCGCACGCAGCCGGTTTTATGAGCCGACCGAGCGCGGTCTTGAAGCGAAAATTCGCGCGCGCCTGGCCGAGTTGCGCGAGCGCGACGAGGCGGCGCGAAAGAAGTAAATCTATTTGAAGTTGGCGGGCTCGCCGTCGTTGGGCGTCACCAGCGAAACCGGCGCAATGTCCTTCAAGGCCGACGTTCAGTCCGCGCGAATATTGGCGTCCTTGATCACGCGCGCCCACTTGGCGGTTTCCGATTTCATGAACGCGCCAAATTCCTCCTGCGAACTGGCGACTGGGTCGGCGCCTTGCGAGCTCAGGCGCTCCTTGATGTCCGGCATGCGCAGTATCTTGACGATCTCGTTATGCAGACGATTGAGCACGTCGCGCGGCGTTGCGGCGGGAGCTACGAGGCCGAACCAGTTGACTACTTCATAGCCCTTGAGCGTTTCACCGACGGTGGGCACCTCCGGCAGTACCGGCGTGCGCGCCGGACCAAGCGTCGCCACCGCGCGCAGCCTGCCGCCTTTCACATAGGGCAGGCCTTGCGTCAGACTGTCCATCGTCAGCGGAACCTGGCCGCCGAGCACGTCGATGAAGCTCGGCCCACTCCCTTTGTACGCGATATGCACCATCTTCACACCCGCGACTGAATTGAACAGTTCGGCCGCGAGATGCGGCGCGCCGCCGCTGCCGCTCGACGCGTAGTTGATCTGGCCCGGATGCGCCTTCACCAGCGCGATCAAATCTTTTACGGTTTTCACGGGAAACGACGGATGAACATACAGCATGAAAGTGACCGAGACAGCCTGCGTGAGCGGCGCAAAATCGCGCGCGACATCGAAAGGCGCCTTGGGGAACAGCAGAGGATTGACGCTGAGATTTCCCAGCGTGCCCATGAAGATCGTATGGCCGTCGGGCGCCGCCTTGGCCGCGAGCTCGGTACCGAGCAGTCCAGACGCGCCCGCGCGGTTATCCACGACCACCTGCTGGCCGAGCGCGTCGGACAGTTTGGGACTAATCGTGCGCGCGACGATATCGGTGCCGCCGCCGGGAGGAAACGCCACGATGATGCGCACCGGCTTGCTTGGGAATGACTGTGCGTACAGCGGGAGCGCGGCGCCTGCGAGTGCAAGGCCGAGGGACAAGCACAAAACTGGCCGCATCGTGATTTCCTCGAAAAATGCGCAGCGTGGATACGCCGCTTATTATGAATTTCGTGCCTGACTCTAAGGCGATACGCGCAACAGTGTCAAGGCGCTGGTCGCGCCCCGCAATCTCCGCGATAATACCCGTCACTTTTTCGCTATCCGCCGCCAATTCGAGGCCGTAATGCTGGACATTCAGTTACTACGCAATGATCTGCAGGGCGTTGCAACGAGACTCGCCGACCGTGGCACTACGTTCGACTCGGCGACGTTCGAGCGCTTGGAGACAAAACGAAAGACTGTCCAGACGCAAACGCAGGAACTGCAGGCCAAGCGCAATCAGCTGTCGAAGCAGGTGGGGCAGGCCAAGGCCAAAGGTGAGGACGCGTCGATATTGATGACCGAGGTCGGCGCGCAAGCCGACCAGCTCAAGGCGCTCGAACGTGATCTCGATTCGATCCAGACCGAGCTCAATGATTTTCTGGCCGGCATCCCCAACATTCCGC
>JBDSSV010000566.1:0-3949 GCA_039928535.1 Burkholderiales bacterium | reverse complement strand
TTTCATTTTGTTATTGGGGATACTCATGTCCATACCGCTCAACTCCGAAAAGGCACACCAGCCTATAAGCAAGCCAGGTGCCAATCCGTTTACACGTGACAAGATATTGAATCGCTACATTTAAATTTTTGTGATCAACACTGCGCGCCTATGTGCGGCACCATACAAGTGCATCAGGGGTTTTTGCGCACCATCAAGCGGCAATGCGCCCGAAGCCGTTGATGGATGTGATCGCGCGCGCCTGATTCAAGTCATCGGTATAGCCCGACACGTAGAGACATGCCGCCAGCTGGCTGCGCAACAACAGCGGTACCCCTTGATTGCCGTCAAGCACTTCGCGCACCCACGCACCTGTCGTACGTGCGTCGCCTGGCGGCATATCGGCGACACCGCTGGTGGACAGCTGCGCGGTGCAAATCGACTCGCATTCGCCGTCCCGATAAAAACTGATTTCGGGCCGCAGTTGCGGATCGGCAAACGCCTCACCTTCGCAGCCTTTGAGCAGCAGCGCGCGCCCGCCTAACGCGTTGTGTACGGCGGCCATGCCGGGCAATTCGCGTTCGTGCAATGCGGGCGTGACGCGCACTGATCGCTCTCCCAGTAAATCTGCCAGTACCGCGAGCCGCGTGGCGATCGATTCGACCCCCAAACGTGCACGCAAGGCCAGCAAGGAAGCTAGGCCGGTGCTCAACAAGGCCACCGGTGCAAAGGCGAGATTGTCTTCGGCGAGCCGCGCATTCACCTGCGCAACATTGCTGCAAGGCAATACGCCCAGTTCGCGGAATACGTAAGCGGCGGCCGTACCGCCACCTCCGTCGAGCACGCCGTGGATCAACACGGGAATGCCAAAACTTTTCAGCAGCAACGCAAGTAAAGGCGTGAGATGCATGTTGTGACGTACGCCATGGTAGCTCGGCAAAACCACGGTGCGATACGGCGTATCGGGGGCTGCGAATTGCGGCAAACGCTCGGCGAGCGCAGCCTGCATGCCCAGCCAGGCATCGAGTCCGGGTTCTTGCTGATTCAATACCATCAGCAACGCAGCGGTTTCGAGTTCGGGCACGCCACCGTCGAGCAGCGCGGCAGCAAGATTGCGCGCGTCGACAAAGTCGAGGTCAATCCCCGCATTCACCTGGCGTATGAGTCGCGCGTAGCTCATGCAGACACCCCATTACTGTTGAGCATGCGTTTCAGTTCTGGCACGCACGAGCCACATTCTGTGCCGCAACGCAGCGTGGCTTGCAGCATGGCGAAATTTGCGCCGGCACCAATCGCAGCAAGAATGTCGGGTTCCGCAACATTGACACAATTGCAGATGATTCGCCCGCGCCCGGTGCCGCCGGCAGGCGGGCGCGAGACAGGCGCGAGCATCCAGCTTCGCCATGGCGCGGCTTCCGCGCCATCGGTAATCAGCTCCTGCAGCCACGCAAATGCGGCGGTTTCGCCGGTAAGTCGCGCGGCGCTAATTCGCCCGCCGTCCACACGCACGCGTTTGGAAATACCACTGCGACTATCTTCGTAATGCATCACCGCCAGCGCATCGTCGAGGCCCAAAGCATGATCGAGTTGCGCAATCAGCGCGGGAGGCAAGGCGGTCGAGTGGGCGAGCCGCAAGGTCAACACATCGAACTCACGCCCGGCCAGCGCTGCCGCGCCATACTCGCATTCGCGCAAGAGTGGTTGCACCGCTTCAAGCATGGCTGCGCCATCACCCACGCACAACGCCGCCATGCGCCACGGAAAATCCGCTTTGGCAACCTGGATCGCGGCGTGTTTCAACTCGGGCTGCTTGGAAATGGGATCGAACGTGGGCAGGGTCAATGCGTTAATACCGAGCCCACTCATGAATCGCGCGCCCCAGTGCATCGGCAAAAAACATTGTCCGGGGCGCAGGGTGGCGCTGGCTTCGACTTGCAACACCAGCGCGCCGCGCCGGCTTTTAACGCGTACCAGATCGCCGTCGCCCAGGCGGCGCAATTCCATATCGCGCCGACTCATCGACAACAGTGGGGTATCGACATGCGCGAACAGCCGCGCGACCTTGCCGGTACGGCTCATGCCGTGCCACTGATCGCGCAAACGGCCGGTATTCAAATGCAGGGGATAACGCGCATCGATCGGCTCGGCTACCGGGCGATACGGCGCATCGTGAAACTGTGCGCGGCCGCTTGCGGTCGGAAAAATGCCATCGACATACAAACGCGCTTTGCCGACGATTGCCTCTTGCGGCAACGGCCATTGTTGCGGGGCTTGGTCGAGCATCGCGTAACTCACGCCGGTAATATCCAGATCGCGGCCGCGCGTGCTTTCGCGATGTTCGTTGAAGACCTCTTCGGCACAGGCGTAGGGGAACAATTTTTCGCCATCGCGGCCCAGTTTTTTACCCAAGCGATGCGCAAATGAAATCACGGTTTGAAAATCCGGCTGCGCTTCGCCAGGCGGCGAGACGGCGGCACGCAAATGCGAAATGCTGCGCTCGGAATTGGTCATCGTGCCTTCGCGCTCACCCCAGGTCGCGGCTGGCAGCAGCAGATCGGCATAGGGCGCGGTTTCGGTGTCGGCGAAAGCTTCCTGCAGCACGACGAATTCTGCGGCAGCGAGTGCTTCGTGCACTAGCGTCTGGTCGGGCAGCGACTGCGCGGGATTGGTACACGCGATCCATACCGCCTTGATTTCGCCGCTACGCAAGGCCTCGAACATTTCGACCGCGGTTTTGCCCGGCTTCGCGGGTACGTCGTCCACGCCCCACAACTGCGCGACCTCGGCGCGGTGTGCGGGGTTATCCATTGATCGATGCGCGGACAATAGATTCGCCATGCCGCCCACCTCGCGCCCGCCCATCGCATTGGGCTGGCCGGTCAACGACAGCGGCGCGGCGCCCGGCTTGCCGATTTGCGCGGTGGCCAGATGCAGGTTGATCAATGCCGCATTTTTATCGGTACCGCAACTCGATTGATTAAGCCCCTGACAATACAGGGACAGCGTCGGTCCCGCCGCAAACCAGCGCGCGGCTTGGACAATATCTGCAGCAGCGACACCGCACACCGACGCCATTTTCTCCGGCGTGTAATCGCGCACGATCTCGCGCAGTTTTTCCCAGCCGCTCGTGTGCGCGGCGATGTAATCGCGATCGATCAGCTCTTCCCACAGCATCACGTTCAACATCGCGTGATACAGCGCGACATCCGTTCCGGGCAAAATCGCCAGATGTAGATCGGCGGCTTCGGCGGTATCGGTACGGCGCGGATCAACGACGATCAATTTAAGATTCGGATTCGCCTGGCGCGCGGCCTCGATGCGACGAAACAGAATCGGATGCGCAAACGCGGTATTCGAACCGCTGATGAAGATCACGCCGGCCTGCTCGATGTCGTCGTAACAACCGGGTGGTGAATCTGCACCGAGCGTGGCCTTGTAACCCGCCACCGCCGACGACATGCACAGCCGCGAATTAGTGTCGACGTTATTGGTGCCGATCAAGCCTTTGGCCAGTTTGTTGAAGACGTAATAATCCTCGGTCAACAATTGGCCCGAAATATAAAAGCCCACCGCATCGGGTCCGTGCTCGCGAATAATCGCAGCGAAGCGTTCTGCGGCGACTTCCAATGCAGCGTCCCAAGTCATACGTGCGCGCGGCGCGGCTCGCTTCGCGCGCAGCTCGTGATACAGCGCGCGTCGGCCAGCCTGCGCGGCCAGCGTGAGTGTCGTGCCCTTAGTGCAAAGTCGGCCGCGATTGGCGGGATGCGCGGGATCGCCGCGCACAGACGTAATTTTGCCGGCGTCGGTTTCTATCAATACGCCGCACCCTGTTCCGCAATAACAACACACCGATGAAACAACCGCCATGACCACTCCTAGCGCACAACTTACAGCACAGCTTGTTCCACAACGCCGGGTGAATTGAATTCAAGGACTTAGCGTGATGTCTCCGCAAAACGCAGTGCGAGTG
>JBDSSV010000565.1:0-2633 GCA_039928535.1 Burkholderiales bacterium | reverse complement strand
GTCCCTTGTAGAATGACTAAGCCGCGGGACTTTCTTCTAGCCCTGAGCCAAAATCGTGACAGCGCATCGCGCGTTTCATGGTGTTAGGCACTCATGACGTGCCGCTTCCCGTTGATTAGCCGCCGGTACTGATACCCGGCTCCGGCAATGCTGTTTAATTCGTACGTTTTCATATTCGCGTTTCTGCCGGTCACGTTGGCCGGCTTTTTTCTGCTCGGGCGCTTCCAGCCGCGGCTTGCCGCCGCCTGGCTCACCATTGCATCGTTGTTTTTCTACGGCTGGTGGAACCCCGCCTACGTGGGGCTGCTCGCGCTGTCGATCTGCTTCAACTATGTGTGCGGCGCGGCGATCGCGCGCAACGTCGCTGTGGACAGGCGCGCCGCCGGCAAGCGCATCCTGATTTTCGCGGTAACCGTGAATCTGGTGGTGCTCGCCTACTACAAGTACGCGAACTTTTTCCTGTCCAACGTCGACCGCCTGACCGGCGCGACCTGGTCGTTCGGCGACATCTTGCTGCCGCTCGGCATATCTTTTTTTACATTCACGCAGATCGCGTTTCTCGCCGATGCGTATTACGGCAAGGCAAGCGAAACCAATTTCGTTCACTACGGGTTGTTCGTCACTTACTTTCCGCACCTGATCGCCGGCCCGGTACTGCACCACTCTGAAATGATGCCGCAGTTCGCGGAGCGCGCGACATACCGGTTCAACTGGGAAAATGCCGCAGTCGGCCTGACGATATTCAGCATCGGGTTGTTCAAGAAAGTGATGCTCGCCGACGGCGTCGGCGCTTATGCCAAGCCGGTATTCGATACGGCGGCCGGCGGCGTTGCGCTGACCGCGCTCGAGGCATGGTGCGGCGCGCTTGCGTATACCTTCCAGCTCTATTTCGATTTTTCCGGCTATTCAGACATGGCGATCGGCCTGTCGCGGTTGTTCGGCATCGTACTGCCGCTCAATTTTCATTCGCCGTACAAGGCCGTCAACATCGTCGAATTCTGGCGGCGCTGGCACATGACGTTGTCGCGTTTTCTGCGCGACTATCTCTATATACCGCTGGGCGGCAACCGCCGCGGCCCCTGGCGCCGGTATATGAGCTTGATGATTACGATGGTATTGGGCGGCCTCTGGCATGGCGCGGGCTGGACCTTCGTGCTGTGGGGAACGCTGCACGGGATTTACCTCATGATCAATCATGGCTGGCGCGCGCTGCGCCGCCGTTGGGGCCAGGACATGACGCATACGACTTGGTGGGGACGCGCGGCCGCCTGCCTGCTGACGTTTATCGCCGTTGTCATCGGCTGGGTATTTTTCCGCAGCGCCGACCTCGGCACCGCGATGGCGATGTTGCAAGCGATGGCCGGCGGCAATGGCTTCGTGCTGCCGGATTTCTGGCTGCCGAAATGGGGCGCGGCCGGCGCCTGGCTCGCCGCACACGGCGTGCAATTCGGTGACACGCATGATCTGGTCGGCGGCGGCGTCGTCAACTGGATCTGGATATTGCTGCTGGTCGTGTGGTTTGCGCCCAACACGCAGCAACTGCTGGCCGGCTACCGTCCGGCGCTGGCGCTGTTGACCGAGCGCTACGAAGGGTCGCTGGCGTGGCGGCCGACGCCGCTTTACGCATTGCTGGCGGCCGCACTTGCGCTGCTGGCGATTTTCAATTTGCACAAGCAGTCGGAATTTCTTTACTTCCAGTTCTGATGAACGACACCCGCCCAGCCCGCGCGTACGTCATTGTTTTTCTGCTGGCCGCGGCCACTGTTCTGCTGCCTGTGCTGCTGTTGAACTACACGCTAGGCCTGCGCGGCCTGGGCGGTGGTAACGCGGTGGTCAAAGCGAGCCGCTGGCAGCAGGCGACGCACGGGGTTACCTATGCGCCGCCGTTGAGCAACAACCGCCCGTTCAAGACCGCGCGCCTGTTCGACCGGCTGCCCGCGATCAACACCGTGGTCTTCGGCTCATCGACCGCAATGGGTGTGACGCAGGAAATGTTTCCCGAACGCATGCGCATTTACAATTTCGCGCAAACGGGCAACGCGCTGCTGACCGTGATCGGCGAAGCGGAGTTTCTGCAGGTACGGCAGCCTGCCATTAAATGGCTGGTCATTCCGCTCGACTGGGCGCTCGGGTTCATATATGAAACCGGCACGCCGGGCAGCATGGAGTTGACGCCGCCCGCGGCCGCGGCCGCGTTGCCGGCAGTGCCGTTGACGCAGCAGCTGCAGGACGCGTTGTCGCTGCCGCGCGTACGAAATCTGCTCGGCATCCTGAAAAGCCTAGTGCGCGCAGATTCGCCATCGGCGGCATTTCGTGATGTCTTCCTGGAAGACGCGGGCGCCGAGTACCGCTGCCCCGACGGCACGCCGGCGCGCGATTTCGACACGATTTTTCGCGGCACCTGCACGGGCTTTCGTTTCGACGGCAGCGCAACATTCGGCAATCTCGAGCCGGTGGCGCCGCGCCGCGCCGAAACACTGATCGCAAGCGCGGTCGTCGCCAGCTCGAAATACGCGATCGCGCTGGCACGCTCGGGCGGCGCGCCCAACCCGGCAATTCTCGAGCGCATCGCTGCTCTCGCACGCGTCATGCAGGCGCGTGGTGGCGGCGTCATCCTGTTCATGCCGCCGCTG
>JBDSSV010000564.1:0-2688 GCA_039928535.1 Burkholderiales bacterium | reverse complement strand
GCCGAAAAACGGCGCGAACACCGAATCGCGCGCGCCGAGGTCCATGTCCGGCAGGTAATACACCGGCTCGCCGTTTTTCAGTGATTTGATCAGCGGCCGGATGCCGTCCTGCCGCGCGAACAGCGTCGACTGGCCGAAGCGCAGCCTGCCCCGCAGGAATACCTCGTCGGCGGCCGTGTTCTTCTGCCGGCTGTAAATCGAATTGAGGCGATGCCCTTCGGCGCCGAGCCGGATGCCGCCCATATCGAGGCCGATGAAATGGGGCGCGAGCAGGATGACGGGGCGTTCGGCGATAGCGCGCCAGTGCTCGAGCCCCTCGACCCGCACCAGCGCCTCTATGGCGGCTTTCGATCCCCACCACAACACACCGTGCTCCAGCAGGCTGCGGCCGAAAGCACGGAAGTGATCGCGCGCGAGCTGCCGGCGCTCGCCCGCCGCCAGCGCGGGGAAACATATCTGCAGATTGGTAAAAACTACACGGCGCCGCGCCCGCGCCAGCGCGTAAAGCATCAGGCCGAGCGCGGATCCTGCACGCGCCAGCACACCCAGCGGCAGAAAGTGCGCCAGCCAGATCAGCGCGACGCCCAGCCGTATCATCGGCTCAGTCGCCGGTGCTGCAAGATGTTCTTTTCAGGACGCAGGATGCCAACTTTATTTTGATATAATGCGCGGCTTTATCACTTAACGACCGCCAATAATGAGCGATTTTCTGTTTACTTCTGAATCGGTTTCCGAAGGCCATCCGGACAAGGTCGCGGACCAGATTTCAGATGCCGTTCTCGACGCTATCTTAGCCCAGGACAAAAACGGCCGTGTGGCCGCGGAAACACTGGTCGCCACCGGGCTCGTCGTCATGGCGGGCCAGATCACGACCAGCGCCAAGGTCAATTACGCTGAAATCGCGCGCGACATCATCAAGCGCATCGGTTACGACGATTCGTCGATCGGCTTCGACTATCGCAGCTGCGCGGTGCTCACCGCGTACGACGCGCAATCGGTCGACATCGCGCAGGGCGTCGACGAAGGCAAGGGCCTCGATCTCGACCAGGGCGCGGGCGACCAGGGCCTGATGTACGGCTTTGCCTGCGACGAAACGCCGCAACTGATGCCGGTGCCGATTTACTACTCGCATCGCCTGATGGAGCGCCACGGCGAATTGCGCCGCGACGGCCGACTGCCGTGGCTGCGCCCCGACGCCAAGTCGCAGGTCACCGTGCGCTATCTCGACGGTAAGCCGACGCATATCGACACGGTCGTTATTTCCACCCAGCACGATCCCGAAGTGACCCACGAACAGATCAAGGAAGCGGTGATCGAGGAAATCGTCAAGCCGGTATTTCCGAAGCACATGCTGAAAAGCGAGACCAAATATCTGATCAATCCCACCGGCCGTTTCGTCATCGGCGGTCCGCTGGGCGACACCGGCCTCACCGGCCGCAAGATCATCGTCGACACCTATGGCGGCTATTCGCGCCATGGCGGCGGCGCGTTTTCCGGCAAAGACCCCTCCAAAGTCGACCGCTCCGCCGCATATGCCGCGCGCCACGTCGCCAAGAACATCGTCGCCGCCGGTCTCGCTAAAAAATGTGAAGTGCAGGTGGCGTATGCGATCGGCGTCGCGCGTCCCGTCAGCGTGCTGGTCGATACGTTCGGCACCGGCACGATAGCCGACGAAAAAATCGGCAAGCTGGTGGAAAAGCATTTTGACTTGCGGCCCAAGGGCATCATTCAGGCACTCGATCTCTTACGCCCGATTTATCTCAAGACCGCCGCCTACGGCCACTTTGGCCGCGACGAGCCGGAGTTCTCGTGGGAAGCGACAGATAAAGCTGCCGCGCTCAAGGCCGACGCGAAATAAGCACTGCCAGCGCGCATAAAACGCCGGCTTACGCCGGCGTTTTTATTGGGCGCGGCCGTCGCGGCGGCATGACAGAGTCGGCCCGTTTGCGCTACAATTCGCCCCCTCCCGAGGAGCGTTGCGACGGTCGCCTTCAGTGCGGCCGCCAGGCTCGGGATGTGGCTATCCGCAACGGCGCTCACGAACTTTTTTCTGCACAGGAAAGGAGCGCGTGATGAACGCCGCTACGCAAGCAAAATTCTCCGACTATAAAGTCGCCGACATGGCGCAGGCCGCATTCGGCCGCAAGGAAATCGCGATTGCCGAGACCGAGATGCCCGGGCTCATGGCCGTACGCGAAGAATTCAAGGGCAAGCAACCGCTGAAAGGCGCGCGCATTGCCGGTTCGCTGCACATGACGATCCAGACCGCCGTGCTGATCGAGACGCTGGCCGAGCTCGGCGCCGACATTCGCTGGGCATCGTGCAATATTTTTTCGACGCAGGACCATGCTGCCGCGGCCATTGCCGCGCGCGGCATCCCGGTTTTCGCCTATAAAGGCGAAACGCTCGAAGATTATTGGGAGTACACCCATCGTATCCTGGAGTGGTCGGATGGCGGCGCACCCAACATGATCCTCGACGACGGCGGAGACGCGACGTTGCTGGTGACGCTGGGCGCGCAGCATGAAAAGGCCAAGACACAGCCGCCGCAAGGCGACAACGAGGAAGAGCACGTGCTATTCGCGGCGATGCGCAAAACCCTTAAAGAAAAGCCCGGTTTCTACTCGAAAATTCAAGCGAGCATCAAAGGCGTGACCGAGGAAACGACCACCGGTGTGCACCGCCTTT
>JBDSSV010000563.1:0-3372 GCA_039928535.1 Burkholderiales bacterium | reverse complement strand
GATCTGGATGCACGGGCTCAGCGCGATTTGATCGAGCGGCTGGGTGGCCGCAGGGCCGTGGATGCGCGCCTCCTCGGCCATGATGTTCGAGCGCTCGCCCAACCGCAGCGCGAGCATCTTGCGGTCTGCTGCGGGCATTTGCGCGTGAAATTCCGCTGGTGTTGGCCGCACGAAAGCGTGTGCATCGTTGCCGCCGAAGAGCAGGATGTAGCGGTCACCGCTTGGCACTGCATTGTTCTTGACGTTGGAGAGGCGGCCCTTCGCGCCGGAGAGCTTGACGTTGTCGAGCGACGCGTAATGCGCCGCCCATGTGAAACCCGGGCGCGCCAACTGCTTGGGGATGTACGTGCTGTGCAGCCAGTCGAGGTACGCATCGCGGCTCTTGTCTTGCAGGTTGTACCAGCTGATCCAGATTCCTCGGTCCAAAGCGAGCTCCTATGTCTTCTTATTGTGTGCCCGATTGTATAATGAAAAATCGCAACGGGATTCCCTGCGGGAGGAGATATGACCGGCAACATGCTGCGCACGGCGCCGAATGTCATCGCGCTGCTCCTGATTGCCGTGACGGCGGCGGCTTTCGGGCAGACCTATCCCGCGCGCCCGATCCGGCTGCTGACGCCGGTCGTGGCGGGCGGCGGCCTTGATTTCATCGCGCGCCTCATCGCGCCTTCCCTCACCGACAACCTCGGCGCTTCGATCATCGTCGACAATCGACCGGGCGCGAGCGGTGCTATCGCGATGGAAATCACCGCGCGCGCGGCGCCCGACGGCTACACGCTCGCCATCTTCAGCGTGAGCCAGGTCATCTATGCCGAAATGAACAAGACCGGTTACGACATGTTCCGCGATTTCACGCCGGTCTCCCAGGTCTCCGCCGCACCCTATGTGCTGGCCGTGTCGCCGCAGTTGCCCGTGAAGTTCGTGAGCGAGCTGATAGCCTACGCCAAGACCAACAGCGGAAAAATCACTTACGCCTCGGCCGGAGTGGCGACGCTGCAGCAGCTCGCCACCGAGTTGTTTGCGTCGACCGTCGGCATCGAGTTGATCCATGTGCCGTACAAGGGGGTGGCGGCGGCTTTCCCCGACTTGATTGCAGGCCGCACGCACATGACGATATCCAGCGTAGCGGCGCTCGCGACGCTGCTGCGCGCGAACCATCTGCGCGCGCTCGCGGTGACGACGACGCAGCGCACCGCGATGTTGCCGGATGTACCGACGATGATAGAGGCCGGCATTCCGGGATTCGTCGTGTCGCAATGGCACGGCATTGCCGCGCCGGCGCGCACGCCGCGTGCGATCGTGGAACGCCTGCAGTTGGCAATCGCGCGCAGTCTGCAGCAGCCCGAAGTCGCGTCACGGCTTGCCGCTGACGGCACCGAGCCGGTCGGCAGCACGCCGCAACAGTTCGCGGCGCATATGAAGGCGGAGCGTGAAAAATGGCTGCGTGCAATCAAGCAGGCCGGCATCACCATGCAGTAAGATTAAGCCTTAGTAAATCTTGAACCGCGAAGGACGCCAGGAAATAATGTTGAGTGCTAAATGTTGAATGTTTAATTGAAAGCGCGATACGCGCAAAGCGCCGAATTCAACACTGAACATTCAACATTTAAAATTTCAGAAAGGCAACTTGTGATCGAGCCGTTGTTACTAACGCCAGGCCCTGTGCAGGTGCCGCGCGAAGTGCTGGAAGCCGGCGCCGCGCCCATGACCCACCACAATGCGCCGGAATTCCAGGCGGTCTTCAAACCAATGCTGGACGGATTGCGGCCGATCTTCGGCAACGACGGCCCGATTCTGATGCAGAATTCATCGGGGCGCGGCGCGATGGAAGCGTCGCTGACCAACCTGTTCAGTCCGGGCGACGCGGTGGCGATGCTGGTGAACGGCCGTTTCGGCCTGCGCTTCGCCGGTATCGCGCGCGATTTGGGGCTCGTCGTGCATCCGGTCGGCCCCGCATGGGAATATGCGGTGAGCGAGAAGGCGATTGATGAAACCCTGACGCAGCACCCTGAGATCAAGGGGCTGATCGGCTCGATGTGCGAGACCGGCACCGGCGTCATGAACGATCTCGATGCGATCGGCCGCGCCGGCAAGCGCTTCAATGTCATCACCGTGGTCGACGCGGTGTCGGCCGCCGCCGGCATGCCGGTGCGCATGATGGAGCGCAACATCGATGTCTGTTTCTCGGGCATCCAGAAATGTTTCATGTCGCCGCCGGGCCTGGCACTGGTCGCCACCGGCAACCGCGTGTGGGACGCGATCCGCGGCAGCAGGCACTACCGGCATTATTTCAACTGGGTGAAGATGCGCGATTGGCTCGAGTTGCCCAAGGCACGCATGATGGGGACGCCGCCGGAATCATTGATACGCAGCCTCGCGCGCGCGGTCGCGATGATGCACGACGAAGGCCTGCCCAATGTTTACGCGCGTCACGCGCAGCTGGCCGAGGGGTTTCATGCTTTCGTGCATGCCGCCGGTTGCGAGCTTGTGGCCAGGGAGCCGCAATACCGCTCGCACACCGTGTCGGCAATGCTGCTGCCGGCCGGCATCAAGGCGGGCGACGTCGTGCAGCGCGTGCTGAAGAACGACAACATCAGGATCGCGAGCGGCCAGGACAGCCTGAAAGATACCGCGATTCGCGTCGGGCATATGGGCCCGGTGCGGCCGGCCATGCTCCTGCGCGGCATCCAGGCGCTGGCGCGCGCAATGAGTGGACTCGGCATGGATGCGAAGCTCGCGCAGGCGGGCGTGGACGCAAGTGCGCGCGTGCTCGCGCGCAATCAATAGATACAGGAGCGCAGCAATGAACGTACGTCATATCGTTGCAATAGCCTGTGCGCTGCCCACGCTGGCATTAAGCGCGCAATCCGGGTCCGACTATCCGTCGCGCCCGATCCGCATCGTCGTGCCGTCGCCGCCCGGCGGCGGCAACGACATCATGGCGCGCATAGGCGCACAGCGCTTGAGCGAAGCATGGTCGCGGCCGGTGATCGTCGACAACCGTCCCGGCGCCGGCGGCGCGATTGCGTTCGAGATGGTCGCGCATGCCGAACCCGACGGCTACACGCTACTGCTGGGCAGCACCAATCTCACTGTGCTGCCCGACATCACGAGCGTCAACTACGATCCGCTGAAGGACTTTGCGCCGGTGTCGCTGATGGCGACCGCGATGAACATCCTGCTCGTGCATCCGGCGGTACCGGCCAATACTGTAAAGGAATTCATTGCGCTCGCGAAAGCGAAGCCGGGCCAGCTCCTGTATGCGTCATCGAGCGTGGCCACGTCGTCGCATCTCGCCGCCGAAATGTTCTGCATGCAGGCGGACATCAAGATGGTGCACGTTCCGTACAAGGGTGCGGGTCCGGCTTTGAC
>JBDSSV010000562.1:0-5472 GCA_039928535.1 Burkholderiales bacterium | reverse complement strand
CGCAATTTTTCTTCTATCGCCTTGCGCTCCAAATTGTCGGTACAGATCAAAAGATAGCCGATGATGGCGCCGCCGGCGTCGCGCAGCGCGGTTACTGCAACCAGCAACGGGACACGGCTGCCGTCCTTGCGCATGCAGTTCAATTCATAAATGTCGTCGATTTCGCGCGCCGCCTTGAACACCAGCGCTTCGAAGCCGGGCGCAATCGGCGTGCCGAACTCGCGGCTCAACAACACGGCGCGCGCCATCACGTCCGGCGGTTCGGAGAAGTGGGCCGGCGTCGCCTGGTTCACCATCTCGGCGGCCGCATAACCGAGCAGCCGCTCGGCACCGATGTTGAATAGCTGGATGACGCCTTTCTCGTCAGTGGCAATCAATGACAAGTGGGGGTTGTAGAGAATTGCGCTTTGCAATGACGCTGTTTTCAGCAGGGCCTCGGCCGGCAACATGCCGTGGGCGGGAGCCGCAGCGGCGATGGCTTTGTCAAGCGAAGTACACCCGGGTGTTGTCGCGGACATGGCAAAGCCTTCTCAAAATCGCACAATGACCTGGCGGCGGTGCAGGAAAGCGTGGCTACTCTTCCGGTATTATGGCAGACCCATCCTTGAGCAGTTTGACGTCCAACCCGCGGTCAAACTCTGTGTAGCGGGTAAATTATACCTGTGTCGTGACAAACCCCGACGTGCGCCACCGAACATAGCGGGGAGTATCTATTTCTTCCTATGCAGGCCCGCCATCCAGCCGGGGGCGCGTCAATACACGCCAGTAACAGACCGTGTAAAGACCAAATGCCGCGGCCCACAGCAACGCGGAGATTTCAACACTCAACATGGCCAACCCGGGCGACGCCATGCCGCCGAACACGCGGACCATGGCCGCCACTTGTATGAGCAGAAACATTGCAACCTCCGCGCGACCAGCAATGAGAGGCCGCCCCGTGTGACCGCGGGCGGTCCTGGTCATCATGCCGATAGTCAACGCCCCGATCGCGCCAACGGTGAGCGCATGCGTCGCATACGAACCGGTCAGCAATTCCACAGCAGACAATCCGCGTAGCGCGAGGTAAATGACGATCCACGCGTAAGCTGCATGCAGTATCCATACGAGCGGTGTGGCCAGCACGCGCCACGGTTTCCACAGATATAGGCGCACGCCGTGCGCCAGCGCGCCGGCCAGCGCTAGCGCCGCGATGACGGCCCTGGATAGCTGCAGGAGGTCAGCGGCGAACAGCACTAGTACGGTGCCAAGCGCTAAGTGCTCGACCAGCGCATGGCGCGTTGCATCGGCGCCGGGCACGCCATTGTTGGTGAACATCGGGATCACGCGGCCGCCCATGATCACCATGATGAACAACACCACGTCGAGCGCGAGTTGCAAGCACAAGCGCGGCGACAGTTCGATCCGCGCCTGCAACGCCAGATGCACGGCGAGTATCAGTACGCCCATCAGCAGCAGCAATCCGATGAAGAAATAGTTGCGGACATTCCCCGCCCGCAGCAATGGAATACCGATCGCCACCGCGATCGCCACGGGAAAAGCCGCGTTCACGACAGCCGCCGTCACGGCGAACGGTGTCAGCACCAATATCCTGCCGCAGACCCAGAGTGCCGCCAGGGCCATCAACGCCGCGCCGCTCGGGGTGGGCCGATTCGTCCACGTATGCACGGCAGTCAACAGAAAGCCCGCAATGACGGCCGTCGTGTATCCGAACAGCATTTCATGGCCGTGCCATAGCGGCCCGCGCAGGTACGCCGCAGGAAGATAGCCCGCAAACTGCGCTGCCCACAGCAGCACGCTGAAGGCGCTGAAAAGGCTCGCCAGCAGGTAAAAGGGGCGAAAACCGATGGTCCACAACGCATTGTCATGGCGCGCGGGTGCCTGCGTGCTGACATTGCGCTCGTTGGGAACCAGCGACGAAAGCGACAAGTTAGGGGGAAGCGCGCTTTTTGAAGTCACTTGTTTGCGCCATGACTTGCAATCGCAACAACGTCAACCCTTTCGGCGCCAGCCGCTTGCCCAGTGCTCTCTCCAGTGCCGCAAAAGTTACGACTGCCGGGTCAAAGGCTACGGACAGCGCGGCATTGGCGGTCGAAACCCGTGCGGTGAACGGGTCGACGCCGCGGGTGCCCTGGGCAATCCGCGCGAGTGTCCGCTGTTCGACTTCGTTGTCGATGACACGGCCGTCGAGCGCAAAAAACGCGACTTGATGTTTCTTCGCCGCGGCCTGCGTCACGATCGCATAGTCGTAGGCGGCGGCAATCTTGTCCTCGACGCAAACTCCGCAGGCAACGGCGGTAAAGCCGGCCGTCGCCAGCGGAATGCCGAGCATTGCACGCATCCAGAATATCGTCATGCGAGTTCTCAATGCGCGGCCGCGCTGGCCTTCGCCGCGCCCGGCGCCTGCGCGTCGTTCCAATGGAAATATTTCAGGTATTGCCGGATCTCCGCATCGGAGAGACTTTGATTCGGCATCGGCACGTTGCCGTATTCCTTCAGCATGGCTTTGGCGTCGGCGTCGGCTTCCAGCATCTTTTCCGGCGATTTCAGCCAGCGAGTGAGCCATTCATCGCTGCGCCGTTTGGTCACATTGGCGAGGTCGGGGCCCAGTTTTTTGCCCTGCCCGATCGAATGGCACGCGAGGCATTTGCTCTCGAAATCGAGCTTGCCCTTCACCGCTTCGGGCTCGTTCGGCGTCGCCGTGGCTTCGAGGTTGTGGTGTTCGAGGTCCTTCTCCTCCGCTTTCGCCGTAGTGGACACGAGTCCAATCGCGCCCTGTGACGCATTCGCGAAGTGATGATCGACCATGATGTAGGAGCCATCCTCCGGAATCATGAATTCGACAATCGCGCTGCTTGAAGAGCCGAGCAGCACGGTCTGCATGCCGCGCATCTGATTGTCGGGATTGCCGTCCATCCATACCCGGTCGAAAATAGTGCCGACCACGTGAAAACTCGATGTCTTGCTTGGGCCCACGTTGAGGACGAACAGCCGCACCCGTTCGCCGGTTTTTGCGGCGAGCGGTTTTTTCACCATGCCGTTGTGCGTGCCGTTGAATACGGTGTAATTGGGCTGCGCGTTGCGCAGCCGTTCACTGTCCAGCACATGTAACGGCACGCCGTCCGCCTTGCGCTTGTCGGGATCGGGCTTGACGTAGAACTCGCTCTGAATCACCACGTATTCACGGTCAACCTTGGTCGGGTAGCCTTCACGCGGCTCGACGACGACAGCGCCGTACATGCCCGAGGCTATGTGCTCGAGGATCATCGGCGTTCCGCAGTGATACATGAACACGCCCGGATAATTGAGCGTGAATTCAAATGTGATGGTCTGCCCCGGTGCGATCGAGCGGTACTTGTCCTGCGGCGACACCATCGCCGCGTGAAAATCCATCGAATGCATCATCGGGGCGGCGGTGAGTTGCATGCCGGGCACCGCTTCGTCGCTGCGGTTGGTCATGGAAAAGCGGATTTTGTCGCCCACGCGCGCGCGCACGGTCGGGCCGGGCACCTGGTCGCCGAACGTCCACGCGCTGAATTTGACGCCGGGTGCAATCTCGATAATCTTGTGGTGCGTATCGAGACGCACGTCCTTGACCGGCGCGGCATCGAGCGGCTTGAGTTCGGCCGTCATGCTGAGCGCAGCACCGGCGGCGAACGCACCGGTGTGGCGTTCGCTCGAAAGTTGCGCCGGCGCCGGCTTCAGATCCATTTTTGTAACGTCGTAGCGGTCGGGAGGTGCACTTGGCGCTCCCGGCCCGCACGCCGCCAGCAGCAGACTCATGACCAGCGCCGCAGCAGCGCTGCGCGCATGGACGACCTTGGCTGCGGCGGCGTTGTCCAACATGATGCAATCCGTTTTTTTCGCGCGCATGGCACATCCTCCAATCGTGAATTGATGCCGGCGGCGTTCCCGCAGGTGCGTGGGGCTCTGTCCGATTTGCCAACGTCGCTCGTGCAGGCTGACCTCTAACCTGCTGTCAATTCGCGCACGATTGGATAGTTATACGCGCGCGGTCTCGCCACGCACGGTACGCTGGCGAACATAGCGCCAGGAAAGTCGTTCAGTTATTCAGATCGACCGATAACAGCTGCAGCCCGGCCGTCGACAGCGTGGCAAGCACCACCCGTCCGAGCGCCACGAACGTGCCCGTAGTGCCTGCGTAGTCCCACGCATAGGGATGATCGATGACGTTCACCCGTCCTATGGCGTCCGCCGCGCACGACCGCGACGCCGCGCGGCCTGACCAGATAGACGCCGAGCAATTGATTACCGTCCCGGACCAGCACGATGAGGCTCTCGCTCGCCATCGGCGGCAGCGCGCGCTGCATTTTGACGATGTCAACTGCCAGACGGCCGTTCATCCGCGCTTCGCGCCTGGCGCAGGCCCACCACATACGCGTGCTGATTGTCGACGCACCTGCGGCCGCTCGGCCGACCGCGAATCCGTTTGCACCCCGCGCTACGCACTCGACGCACGCCTGTATTGAGCGCCGTTTGACTACAATTACCGCGTCTTTGCGATGTCGGCCCCGGCTTCGAGTACATCGACGCGGTGCGGATAGGCTGCACGCGCCTTGTCTATTTGCGCAGCCGCGTCCTCGAGCTTGCCGTCATCGGCCAGCGTGCGCGCGAGGCCGATGCGCGGTTCGGCACGCTGAGGAAAACGCGCAATCGCTTCGCCGTACAGGGTCTCAGCCAGCGCGTACTGCCGTAACGCGCGCGCCGAGGCCGCCACGCCTTCGATGACGTGTGATGGCGCCGCCGCGAGGTCGATGCGGGCGAGCAATTCAACCGCCGCCGCATGGTCGCCAGCCAACCCGAGTATGACGGCGTAGTCGCCGAGCATGTCCTGACGCTGCGGAAACCGCTCGACCAGAGGGCGCAGCGCAGTGAGCGCCACTGCCGTCTCTCCCGCGCGGGCGCGCACGACCGCGTCTCGGTACTGCACATTGACAGGATCCGTTGCGGCGGGCGCGCCGCTGTCAGCTGCATAGGCCGCCGGCACGGCCAGGGCCGCGCACGACAGCATCGAAAGCAGCAGGCGTTTCATAATGACGGGCCTTGCGCCGAGAGAGTGGGCACGATCCACCCTTACCGGAAGCGCCCTGGATAGTTCGCGTTCAAACGCAATCCCGCTTCCGTGCCGGCAGGTAGTAGGTACTGACTGCGGATCAGAGACTCCGCAAAAAACGCGTCAGATTTTTCCCATCAGCAGCAATATGATTAGGATCAGGACGATCAAGCCTATGCCGCCGCTCGGACCGTAACCCCAGCTCGAACTGTGGCCCCACGTCGGCAACACGCCCACCAACGCCAAAATCAGGACAATCAAAAGAATCATTCCAATACTCATGTGCTTCTCCTTGTTCTCGGTTTAGTGAGCGAGTTCAAAGTATGGTCCAGCTCGTCCGGCGACTCTGTGCGTTGCCGTACATTGATTGAACCCGTCAGGCTGTCGGCATATGTACGCCA
>JBDSSV010000561.1:0-9179 GCA_039928535.1 Burkholderiales bacterium | reverse complement strand
GATCGCGGCATCCACGTTGCGCACGATGTGCGGATCGCGCAGCCCGACGAAGCCCATATAGCGTTCGCCGATTTTTTTCGCGCCTTCTATTTTCACGCGCAGCTCGGGGGCCGGCACCCATTTCGCGCCGGTGATACGCGCCGTGCGCGCGTCATGCTGCTCGTAGTGGCAATCGCGCATGTCGAGCGTGCCGCCGAGCGCTTGTTCGAAGTACGGCGTCTCGCGCTCGTACATCGAGTGCCCGGCGACCGATGCGATCGTGCAGCGCTGCTGCGGGTGGTACGGGGTGATCTTGATGTCGTCTTTGGAGATCGTGCCAATGATGGTTTCCTTGCCCATGAACGGCTCGGCCACCAGCGATGCGCACTCGATCATCTTGCCCATGTGGTAGGCGAGCGCGTCGGGAAAGCCGTGGTGTATGCAGGGACCGGCGGTGAAATTGATGTCGCCGCAGCGGCCGGCGATGATCACGTCGGCGCCCATGTCGAGCAGCTTGAGAAACGGGTGCACCCCGGCGACGGCGACGATGCGCGTCGCGTTATCGATCTCTTCCGCGGTCAGGTCCGGAAACCCGCCGAGCCCGGTCAATTGCTTGGCCTCCTTGAGCTTCTTCTTGAGAAAGTCTTTCGGGATCTCGGAGTAGAAATAGCCGATCTTGAACTTCGGGATCTTGTGCTCCAGTGCGAGTTCCTTGATGATGGCGACAAATTCGTCGACGCCGCGGTTGCTGCCGGTATCGCCGGCTGAACCTATCACGAGCGGGATGCCCTTCTTGCGCGACTGCGTGAGGAAGAGTTCGAGTTCCTCGCGCGCGAAGTGCCCGAGTGTGGTGTCTTCGCCGAGATACACCGGCCCCGGATCGGAACTGCCGCCGTCGGCGACTATGTAGTCGGGGTTCGCCTCCATGCCGAGAAGAAAGCTCTCCGGATTCGACGGCGCGGTGCCGAGATGCCCGGTCGAGATCAGGACCTTCAAAGTGTCTTTGCTGCGCTGTGCTGTCATGGGTAGATCATTCCTTTAAAAAATATTCGCCGCTGTCGGCGACCGCTTCGAAGCGGTCGAGCGCCGCCAGTGTTTTCTTTTCGTCGGCCATGCTCAGCTCATGGACCAGCGCGTTGAGCAGCACCAGCGGTGCGCAGTGAAACGCCACGAACGACGCGGACTCGGCCGGCGCGTACAAGCTGACCTTGCCCTGCAGAGGGGAAAACGCGCTGTCGGTCACGGTGAGCGTGGCGAGCTTGCGGCCCTTGGCGAACTCCAGCAGCGTGACCTGCTCGCGCAGATAGCGCGGAAAGCCGATCACGACCACGCACGCGCGCTGGTCGACGCGGCTCAGGTAGTCGTAGGACTCGGACGAAATTGTCGATATGCGCGTCGCCGGCACGGCGATCTTGTTCAGCGCGAACCACAGGTGGTAAGCGAGCGGCGCCGTGCTGCGCGTGCCGACCACCACGACTTCCGATGCTGCACGCAGCATCTGCAGCGCCTTGCCGAACGCCGGCGCGTCGAACGAATGGTAGAGCGCCGAAATGTTTTCGCGCTCTTTGTCGGTGATGGCGTCGAGCGGCGTGCTCTTCGGCACGTTGCGCGCGGCACCCAGCTTGAAGCGCTCCGCCCCGCGCAGTTCCGCGCGCACCAGGCGGCGGATTTCCTGCTGAAACGCGGGATAGCCGCTGAACTCGAGTGCCTTGGCGAAGCGCACTATCGTCGCCTCGCTCACGCCGGACTGCTCGGCGAGCTGCGAGACCGTCGCAAAGGCGACCGACTGGTGGTTCGCCAGCACGTGGCGCGCCAGGACACGCTGGTTCTTCGAGAACGCTTCGGCCCCGTCCTTCAGGCGGCGTATCAGCGGCAATTCGGCCTGCATCGGTGGCGACAGCTTTATGAAATAAATGTTTCATTATGATATTGTATGAAATATAATTAGTCAATTCGTAAATGAACGCGACCTGCCGCGCACCGGCATCCGGCAACGCGCTTAGCTGTTAATCTCGATGCTAACGTTAGGGAGAATTCGCATGCGACGCACTGATTCACGCCTGATGCTGTGCCTGGCCTTATTGCTTACTTCGCCATTTGCTGCCGCACAGGAGCAAATCCCCAAGCTGATTCGCATCGTCGTGCCGTTTTCGGCGGGCGCCAGCAACGACGCGATTGCGCGTGCGCTAGCGGGCCCGCTAGCGAAGCGGCTGGACACCTCGGTCATCGTGGAGAACCGGCCCGGCGCGGCCGGCGTCATCGGCGCGGACAGCGTAGCCAAATCGCCGCGCGACGGGTCCGTCGTGCTTCTCACGTCGTCGACTTTCCTGACGACGGCCGCAACGCACGAGAAACTCCCGTACGACGTGATGACTTCGTTCACGCCGGTTGCCACGGTCGGGCAAAACCCTTCGTTACTCGCTGTTTCCGCGACGACGCCGTACAAATCGGTGGCCGAACTGTTTGCCGCAGCCCGCGCGAAGCCCGGCGAAATTACTTACGGTTCGGCCGGCGTGGGATCGATCGGTCACATGGTGACTGAAAGGATGTCCGCGGCCGCCGGCATCCAGATGCGGCATGTGCCTTACAAAGGCGCGGCGATCGCCGCCATCGATCTGGCGGCCGGCCAGATCCAGGTTATGAAATCGAGCTACAGCTCGCTCGCGCCGTTTTTGAAATCAGGCAAAGTGCGCCTGCTCGCGGTCACCTCCCCGCAGCCGCATCCGTCCTTCCCCGACGTGCCGCCGCTCAACGCCACGCTACCCGGATTTTCGAGCGAGACCTGGGTAGCCGTGTTCGCGCCCGCCGGTTCGCCGCCGCGTCTCATCGAGCGCATGAACCGCGAGATCACCGAAATTGCAGCGTCGCCGGAGCTGAAGACGCTGTTTCAGCCTGACGGCATGCTGCCGCTGGCAATGACGCCGGCGTCCTTCACCGCGCGCATGAAAGACGAGCTCGCGCTGTGGAAGAAGATCGTCGCCGACCGCAATATCATCGTGGACTGAGTCACACAGTAAGCTATCCCAATAGAGCGCCCTTTGCCTTCGCACGGATGGAGAGGATATTTTTGCGTTGACGGCTAATGCCCGTTCCTGCATCGCGTCCTAAATCGCGCTAAACTTCGGGCTCCGGAAACAAGGAGATCGACAATGGAAATGTCCCCCGACAAGTACATGTACTTCACCCAGCCGGGATGAAGTAGCTGCCTGCGAACGAAAGAGTTTCTTTCGAAAAACGGTGTAGACATGGTGGTGGTCGACGTCCTGAACGACGCCGGCGGCCGCGAACTCCTGCTCAACAAATTCGGGCTGCGCAAGGTGCCCGTGCTCGCCAAGGGCGACAAGTACGCGATGGGCCAGATGCTTGACCCGTTCGCGCAACTGGCCGGACTGCCGATACCCGGCGCCGACCGCCTGTCGCCCGAGCAGCTCTACAAGAAATACGAGATGATCTTCGGCGCGGCGCAACGCTACGCGCGGCAATTTCCCGCCGATAAATTCCGCGAGCGCGTGATTCCGCATCGCGAGCGCCTGATCAGGACGCTGTGCTATCACGTGTTCCGTATCGGCGAATCTTTTCTCGAAACCTGGGACGGCGCCGAGTATTCGGTCAAGATCGCCGACAACGAGCCCCCAGATTCGATGCAGACCGGCGACGACATCGCGCGTTACGGCGCTAGCGTGTGGGCACGCTATGAGAAATGGTGGGCCGGGCTTGTCGCCGCGGACCGCAAACTGCAGCGCGTGCTCAAGACCTATTACGGCGACACGGTCGCGCACAAGTTGTTCGAGCGCGTCACCTGGCATTCCGCGCAGCATTGTCGGCAGCTCGTCGCGGTGCTCGAACGCATGGACATCAAGCCGGACAAGCCGCTCACTCCGGAAGATCTGCAAGGCCTGCCGATGCCCGAGCGGCTCTGGGAATAACATCCGGCGGCCGCACGCAGCCGCCGGGTGCGCACAACTTACTTCGCTTTAGCGCCCAGCGCGCCCGCCTTGTCGAGCGCCGCGATGTCAGCGTCGCTCATTCCCAGCACTTCACGCAGCACTTCCGTCGTGTGCTGGCCGAGCATGGGCGCGGGCGAACGCACCGCGAACGGCGCTTTCGACAGGCGCACCGGCGAACGGACGACCCGCACCTTGCCCGCCTTGGGATGCTCGACTTCGACCAGCGCGTTGCGCGCCGTGACCTGCGGATGCACGACGACCTGCGCGAGATTGTTGATCGCACCGACCGGAATGTCGTTCGCCAGCAGCAGCGGCTCCCATTCCTCGTAAGGTTTCGTCAGGAAGATTTCCTGCAGCATCGGCAGCAGCACCGCGCGGTTCTTGTTGCGCTCGAGCGCCTTGCTGAAGCGCGCATCGTCGGTCAAATCGGGCCGGCCCAGCGCCGGGCACAATTTCTTCCATAGTTTGTCGCCGGCAATCGCGATCGCGAGGTCGCGCGTCTTGGTGTGGAACGTCTGATACGGCACCAGCGCGGCATAAGTATTGCCCGTCGGCTGGGGCACCTTGCCGTCCGCGCAATAGGCGCTGATCATGGTGCTCAGCAGCGCGAGCTGGCCTTCGAGCATGGAGATATCGATTTCCTGGCCTTCGCCGGTTCTTTCGCGCATGCGCAGCGCGAGCATTATTCCGTAGGCCGCGTACAGACCCGCGGTCATGTCGGCGATCGAGACGCCCGCGCGCGTGCCGCTGCTGCCCGTTTCTCCCGTCACGCTGACCATGCCGCTCTCGGACTGCAATATGAGATCGAGCGCCGCGCGGTCGCGGTACGGGCCGTCCTGGCCGAAACCGGAAATCGAGCAATAGATGATGCCGGGATTGCGCTTCTTCGCCTCGGCATAGTCGATGCCCAGGCGCTTCAGCGCGCCGACGCGGTAGTTCTCGATTACTACGTCGCTTTTCTCCAGGAGCTTGAAGAAAAGCTCCTTACCCTCCGGCCGCTTCATGTCGAGGACGATGCCGCGCTTGTTGCGATGCAGGCTCACGAAGTAGGACGATTCGCCGCCCGTGATGGGCACGCCCCAGCCGCGCGCTAGATCGCCGTCGCCCGGCGGCTCTATCTTGATCAGCTGCGCGCCGTAGTCGGCCAGCATGGTCGAGCAGAACGGCCCGGCGAGGGCGTGAGTGAGGTCGAGTACTTTGATATCTTCGAGCGGGAGTTGCATGGAAACCCTGCGGTTATTGACGATGCCGTGAGTTTCTCACAATTCAATACCCGGTTTAACCCGCCGGCTCGCCGCTGGCCGCGGCAGCGAGCCGCCGCCGCACGAAATTGATGTGTTCGCGCAGCACGTAATACTGGTCAGCGAACGGCAGCGGCATCTTGCTGGCGTTCACGCGCACTTCGATCTCGTCGAGCCGCTTGCTCAATTCCGCCTGCCGCTCGGGCGTCGGTTCCGCGAGTATTTCTCGTTCGAGCGCCATCAACTCACCATAGCGCTTGTAGAGGCGCGTGCGGATGCGCCAGCGGTAAAGCGCGGGCGCCAGCCGCAGCCCTGGAATCAGCAGCACGACGACGGGCACCAGCAGGACCATCGTGCGGTCGACCAGGTTCGCCAGCCAGAACGGCAAATAGCGGTACCAGAAGCCTTTGCCCGACTTATAGTAACGCGCCGCGTCGTCGCTGATCGGGTACTCGTGCTCGAGCGGCGCCGGAAACTCGCCCGCGCGCTGCACGAGCGTCGCCCGCCCGTGAGCTTCGCGTGCCGCTTCGATCAAGAGGTCCGACAGCGCGGGATGCAGGTCCGGCCGCGCGATGAGCTCGACCGTGGGCGCGATCAGCCAGAGCGGCTTCTCCGGCGTGTTCTTCGCGAAGTCGATCGAGCCCATCGGCAGCTCGAGCTTGGACAGATAGCGATAGCGGCGCGAGTACGCGTCGGCCTGCGCGAAATCCATCAAGCGGATGCCGGGCGTGTGGATGAGCTTGCGCATGGTCGCCGGCGACGCGCCGTCGCCCATCAGCAGGGCCGCGTCTATCTTGCTGTCGATCAGCGCCTGGGCTGCCTCTTCGCCGCCGAGACTCAGCAGGCGCGTCGGGCCAGCGGCGTCGATGCCGTTGGCGCGCAGCAACTGGACATTCAGAAAACGCGCGCCACTGCCGTCGCGGCCGATCGCAAGCCGCTTGCCTGTGAACTCGGAAAGACGCTCGATCCCCGTGTTGCCGCGGTAAAACACCACGAGCGGCGCATAAAACACGCTGCCGAGCGACACGAGGCCGCCGGCGTCGCCATCGACGAGTAATCCGCCCTGCACAAAGCCGATGTCGACCCGGGAGTCCGCATTGCGCAGCCGGTGCAGGTTCTCGAGCGCGCCCGCAGACGGCAGTATCTCGAGCTTCACACCGTTGCGAGCGAGGGACTTGCGATATTTTTCCGCCGCGACCATGTACGAGCTGCCGGGCATGCCGCCGGTGATGACAATGGTATCAGGCGGCGCCGGCCGCACGAAATGAAATGCGAGCCAGATTGCGATGACAACGATCAGCAACACCGGGCCCAGCGCCACCGCAAGGTCGCGCCACGAAACCTGCGGCACCTCGACCGCCAAACCGAAAGCCCCGATTTTCCGCCTGCCGCGCGCTGCGTCGTTCTTCGCCATCAACCCCGCCCTCGCCAATCCCTCAACAACATATTTTCGCGTCTCTACGCCATCCACGCCCGGCTACGCACATGCCAATGTGTTAGATACCGTACAGACGGTGGCCTGACGGCCGCCGAGAATACTCCCGCTTCCGCAATAGAGCGCATGACATGCATGCTCCGCTCATCGCAACGCGATGGCTGTCAATGGCGCCAAGCATAAACCATTTATCAATTTTACATAGAGGACCATTATGAACTTCAAGCTTACGATCGCAGCTGCACTGCTCAGCACATTATTGCCGGTGGGAGTCTATGCCGCCGACACGGCCAATAACTCGACGTTTCCGTCCAGCGCCAAAGACACCGCCACCATCACGACGCCGAGGGACCGCCACGCGGTCGCGACTGAGCGATCGGCGCATCCGGTCGACGACTCCCTTATTACGACCAAAATCAAAGGCAAGTTGCTCGGCGACAAGCAGGTGCGCCTGGACAACATCGAAATCAAGACGCTGAACGGCGACGTCGAATTGTTCGGCACCGCCAAGAACCGGGCCAACGGCAGACGCGCCGTGACGCTTGCGCACCAGGTCAAAGGCGTCAAGTCGGTCAAGAACAATATCGAGATCGCACCGTCGGACGCGACCGCTGCCAGCGACAAGCCGCGCAAAACGGAACGTACCGCGAAGATGCATCGCTCGGATGACCGCATGGCGGATACGCAACACTCCGACCAGCCAGTCAGCGATTCGTGGATCACCAGCAAGGTCAAGGCCAAGCTCGTCAAAGACAAGGAAGTCAAAGCGCGCAACATCCATGTCAAAACGATTGACGGCGTGGTCCAGCTCTCCGGTTTCGCCGGTAACGCGGATCAGGTAGCACGCGCTGCCGACCTCGCGCGCGATATCAAAGGCGTGAAGTCGGTCAACAACGACATCGCGGTCAAGTAATTACTCGCAAGCCGGCGCGGGCGCTAAGCCTGCCCGCCGGAATCGCATGAGAAAGGACGGCTGCGGCCGTCCTTTTCTTTTGCCTGCGGCAAGATGATATATTCGTAAAAAAACCGGCGTATTCAGCGCCGCCGCGATTGCCCTCCCGCCCACGCTGCACGGACCCTCAGGAAGGATTACCTATGGACATGTGGACTGATGACCAGATGCGGTCTATCCACAAAATGCTCAACCCGCGCTCGATCGCGGTGGTGGGCGCGTCGCCCAAGGGCGGCTACGGTGGCCGGCTCCTGAACGCCGTTCTGAAATGCAAGAATCGCGTCAAAATTTATCCCGTCAATCCGAACTACGACGAGATTGCGGAAACCAAGTGCTACCGCAGCATCGCCGATCTGCCCGAAGCGCCGGACCTGGTCGGCATCGTCGTCCCCTACGACAAAGTGCTGCCCGTAATGAAGGAATGCCACGCGAAAAAAGCCGGCTCAGCCATCGTCATCTCAGCGGGCTTTGCCGAACGCGGCATCGCCGCGCGCCTCGATCTGCAAAAGCAGGTCGGCGCGTATGCGAAAGAATCCGGCCTGCGCATTACCGGCCCGAATTGTCTCGGCCTTGCCAACGTGCGCGACAACATCTGGGCGACTGCGTCGTCGCGCACTCTGGGCGGACTTTCCGGCCGCATCGCGCTCGTCTGCCAAAGCGGCGCGACGGCATTCGGCCCTTTCCTGCTGCGCGCGGTGGATGCGGGCATCGGCCTCTCGCATATTATTTCCACCGGCAACGAAACCGATCTCGACTTCGCCGATTTCGCGCGCTATTTGATCGATGATCCGGAAACGCGCGTCATTGCCGGCTTCGTCGAAGGTTTCAAGGATGTGCAGAAATTCATCGCCGTCGCCAAGCTCGCGGCCGACCGCGGCAAGCCTATCGTGCTGATCAAAATCGGGCGTTCCGCTTCGGGTGCCGAAGCCGCGCGCTCGCATACCGCCGCGCTCACGGGCGCCGATGCGTTGTACGAAGCAGTTTTCAGGCAATACGGCGTCATCCGCGTGCAGGATTACGACGAGTTGCTGGAAGTCTCGCACCTTCTCGCCAACGCGAAGAAGCCGCCGCAGCGCGGAGTTGCGGTGGTTTCGCACTCCGGCGGCATCAGTTCGCTTACCGCCGACATGCTCGGGCTCGCCGGGCTCGAGCTGCCCAAACTCTCAGAGCGCGCGCGCGACGGCATCAACGGCATACTCAAAGACTTTGGCTGGGCGGCCAACCCCGCCGACGTGACCGGCTTCGCGCGCGGCGAGCATTTTCCCAAGATCATGGATTACATGATCAGCGAGCCGACCGTCGGCACACTGGTCATCGCCAGCGCAGGCGCCGGCAACCAGGTCGAGCAAGTCATCGCCCAGCGCGACAATAGCGACAAGCCCGTAGTCTTCTTCTGGACCGCCAGCCGCGGTGACAAGACCACGCTTCCGCAGCTTAAGGAATCGAATATTCCGATTTTCTACACGCCCGACAAACTCGCGCGCGGACTGAAGTGGTTGATGGAATATCACGCATGGCTCGACCAGCGCGCCTCCGGCAGCGTTGCGAAACTGCCCGCGCCGGACGCCACGCAGAAGACAGCATTGCAGCAGCTGAAGGAAATTGGCCGCACGTCGTTGTCCGAA
>JBDSSV010000560.1:0-3381 GCA_039928535.1 Burkholderiales bacterium | reverse complement strand
TCAGGGCGCTTCCGCTTGAAGAGGTGCTGGCCAAGTACCGAGCGGGGTGAACGTCCGCGTTCTCGAAATCGCGCAACACGAACTTGATGAGGCGATTTCTTATTACAACGGCCAGGCCCCCGGCTTGGGCGATGCGTTTCTGTTGGAGGCGGTTGCGACCATAGAGCGAATCCGTCAGTTTCCGGAGGGTTGGCATCCGCTGAGCGAAAAGATTCGGCGATGCCGCCTTCGCCGGTTCCCTTACGGTCTGATTTATCACGTGGACAAGACCGGGGTACTGATCGTTGCCGTGGCACACTCGCACCGCAGGCCAAACTACTGGCGCGACGAACTCTAAAAAATATAAGACTATCTGACAGGAGGGAATCATGGGGGTTTCATTGCATGTAATGCGCTTGTTCGTTGCGCTTCTGGCAATCGTATTGACAAGCGCGGCCGGTGGTGTTCACGCGCAGGCCTATCCGGCGAAGCCGATACGCATGATCTTTCCGTTTCCGCCGGGCGGGCCGACCGATCTGCTCGGGCGCGCCGTCGCGCAAAAAATGTCCGATCAGATGGGGCAGCAGGTGGTGGCTGACAACCGGCCCGGCGCAGGCGGCAATCTCGGCCTCGAGCTGGCGGCCAAGGCGCCGCCCGACGGCTACACGATAGTCCTGAGTTCGCCGCTGGTCGCGATCAGCCCTTCGCTATATAAGAAGCTCAATTACGATCCGGCGAAAGACTTGGCGCCAATCTCGCAGATTGCGGTCATTCAGAACGTGCTGCTGGTGCATCCATCGGTGCCGGCAAAATCGTTGAAAGAGCTGATCCAACTCGCGCGACGCAGTCCCGGCAAGTTCAGCTTCGGCTCCGGCGGCGTGGGGACGACGACGCATCTCGCGCCCGAGCTGCTGAAGAGCCTTGAAAAAATCAATATGGTGCACGTGCCGTATAAAGGCTCGGGCCAGGCGCTGATAGGCTTGATCGGCGGCGATGTCGATCTCCTGATCATGGCGGTGCCGGCGGCAGCGGGCCAGATCCACGCAGGCAAGGTGCGCGCGCTCGCGGTACTGTCGGCGCGGCGCTCCGCCGTGATTCCCGATATCCCGACCGCAGCGGAGGCGGGCGTGCAGCACTTCGAGGTGCCGATCTGGTACGGCATTCTCGCGCCGGCGGCGACGCCGCGCGATATCATTGCACGTCTGCATGCCGAACTCGTGAAGGCGCTGACTGCGCCCGACCTGAAAGAGCGGCTGAGCACGGCAGGCATCGAACCGATGGCCAGTACGCCCGAGCAATTCACGGAATTTATCAAGCGGGAGACCGTGCGCTTTGCGAAGGTCGTCAAGGACGCCGGCATCAAGCCGGAGTGACCGGCTTTTAAGTCGCAGATAAGCGCTCATAAAAATCAAATGCGAGCCTCAGAGGATACAGAGGACACCGACAAATACAAAAAAACAGAAATCATTTTGTATGGTTCTGGTTTGTTCTTCCTTCGTGCGCTCTGTGATCTCTGTGGCGAATTGTTTTTGAAATTTTGCGACGAATTTACATGCTTGACGCAGCGATAGTCGGCCTCGGTCGCTGGGGCCAGAACTATGTGAACTCGGTACAGGGAGCAAGCTCGCGGCTGCGCTTTACGCGCGGCGTCGTGCGCAATCCCGAGAAATCGCGCGAGTTCGCAGAAAAGCATGGCCTGCGGCTGTCGACCGATTACGCCGAGCTGCTGACCGATCCCTCGATAAAGATTATTGTGTTGGCGACACCCAATTCGCAGCACCCCGCGCAAGTCGTCGCGGCGGCACAAGCCGGCAAAGCGGTGATGTGCGAAAAGCCGCTCGCGCTCACGCGTGCGGACGCCGAGTACGCGGCGCTGGCGTGCCAAAAGGCCGGCGTGCTGCTCGGTGTCGGTCAGGACAAGCGCTTCTGGCCGGCAATGCAGGAACTGAAGCGCGTGGTCGACAGCGGTGTACTTGGCGAACTGCTCCACATCGAAGGACACTTCAGCAATGAGAATGCGAGCAAGAGTCTGCATTATGGCTGGCGCGAGTCGGCCGCCGAGTCGCCCGGCGGCAGCATCACTGCGACCGGAATACACGTGCTCGACGCCTTTATCAACCTTATCGGGCCGCTACGCCGCGTCTGCGCGCAACAGATACTGAAAAGTCCGCCGCCGGAAACGCTCGATACGCTGGCAATCACCTGTGAATTCGCGAACCGCGTCAGCGGCGTGCTATGCGGCGTGCGCGCGACGCCGTTGTTCTGGCGCGTGCACGTATTCGGCAACCGGGGTTCCGCGGAAGCGGTCGGTCCCGATGAATTGATCGTGCGCATGAGCGGCGGCAAGGTCGAGCGGCGGACATTCGAGCCGGTCAACGCGCTGCGCGCAAACCTCGAAGCGTTCGCCGATGCGATCGAAGGCCGCGCTGAATATCCGATTCCTACCGCACAGATGATAGACGTCATCGCGGGACTCGAAGCGATCGTCGAGGCTATGGGTTCGAACGCCGCAACACACGTAGCCGTCTAAACGACGCTGTTTTACTTCAGGGCGTCGAGTGCGGCTCGAATCTCGATGTTCGTGAAATGCTGGGTGTAGTCTTTTTCGATTTTCATCCACGCGATTTTGCCGGATTTATCAATCAGCAACACGGCAGGGTAGGGAATGCCTTCGCGTTTCAGCTTTATGTAGCGCGGATCCTGCAGTCCGTAGATGTCGATGACGCGGTGCTGCGGATCGGACAGCAGAGGAAACGCAATCGGCCCGCGGCCTTCGGCGGCAATCTTCTGCGAGAACCCCGCACTTTCTTCATGCGTATCTGGGCTGATGCTCCACAGCGCGACTTGCTCGCCGGGCTTGAGCAGGGTTCTGAGTTCGGCAAACTGCCGAACGCAGTACGGTCACCAGTGGCCGCGAAAAAATATCAGGACGACCGGTTGCCTGCCGCGCTCGGCGGATAGCGTCAGCTTGCGCCCGTCCCGGTTTTCGAGCGTGAAGTCCGGCGCAGTGTCTCCGAGCACAACGGCGCGTCCTGCATCAGCGGCCAGGGCCGGGGCGCCGATGCAGGCGGCCAGGATCAACGTCAGGGCAAGTTTAGTTATCACGTCAGCGCGCGAGCAACTGGTAGGCAAGGGTCATCTGGCAGAAAAAGCCCACAGCGAACGCCAGCGTGCGCACCCACGGCACCGCCAACGTATAGGCAGCGACGTGCACGACGCGTGACCAGAAATAAACCATGCAGGCCATGACCGTCGCGTTGTTGCTGACACCGGCGTCCTGCGCGATGAGCACCAGCGCCGCGAACACCACCAGATTTTCGACCGCGTTGTAATGGGCCGCTTTCATGCGCTGTGCCCACGGCGATTGCGGCCTGGGGTTCGCCGGATAGCCGACTGCGCTCG
>JBDSSV010000559.1:0-3783 GCA_039928535.1 Burkholderiales bacterium | reverse complement strand
GGTCCAAGCGCAGCGAGATGCTCGCGCTTGTAACCGAAGCCATCGATCCGGCGCTGGCGCACATGGCGCAACTCATCAGTCGCACTTTTCTCATCATGACCGGGGCGTTTGCGTTTATCGTGGTGATCGATGTGCCGTTTCAGCTTTGGGATTTCGCGCGGCAGATGCGCATGACTAAAGAAGAAGTGCGCCAGGAAAGCAAAGAGACCGAAGGCAATCCGCAGACCAAGGGGCGCGTGCGTAGCATGCAAAGAGAGCAAGCGCGGCGCCGGATGATGGCGCAGGTACCGAAGGCGGATGTGATCGTGACCAATCCGACGCACTACGCGGTGGCTTTGCAGTATCAGGATCAAAGCATGCGGGCGCCGCGTGTTATCGCGAAGGGCGCGTTGCTCGTAGCGGAACGCATCGCCGAAATCGGTCAGACTTCCGGCGTCCCGACGTTGCGCGCCCCCGAGCTTGCGCGCGCTTTGTTCGCGCATGCCGAGATTGGCCAAGATATCCCCGCGCCGCTGTACAACGCGGTAGCAGAAGTGCTGGCGTGGGTTTATCAGCTGCACGCAGCGCGGGCGAGCGGCGCGCAAACGCCCGAACCGCCCCGCCAACTCGCAGTGCCCGCGAACCTCGATCCAGGTCCGACCGAAGCATGAGTAAGTCTGCCGCTTATTCCCATCGAGCTGTCAATGGTTGTTGCGCCGGTCCGACATCGATAAATGGCTGAAGTAACCGCTACTGCTGACGCAGTCCCGCGCGGCGCGATGACGCAACTCGCAGGGCCGATGCTCATCGTCATGATTCTCGCGATGATGGTGCTGCCGCTGCCGCCGTTTGCGCTCGATCTGCTGTTTACCTTCAACATCTCGGTTTCGCTGCTCGTGCTGCTGATGGGCGTCTATGTCACCAGGCCGCTCGAGTTCTCTTTGTTTCCGACCGTGCTGTTGATCACGACGCTGCTGCGTCTTTCTCTGAACGTCGCTTCGACGCGTGTCGTATTGCTGCAAGGGCACCTCGGGGGCGATGCCGCAGGCAAGGTGATTGAATCGTTCGGTCACTTTCTTATCGGTAACAATTACGCAGTCGGTATCGTCGTGTTCGTGGTCTTGGTCGTGATCAACTTCGTCGTCATCACCAAAGGTTCGGGACGTGTCGCGGAAGTGGCGGCGCGATTTACGTTGGACGCCATGCCAGGCAAGCAGATGGCAATCGATGCGGACCTCAACGCAGGCCTTATCGGCGAGCAGGATGCGCGCAAGCGTCGCAGCGAAGTTGCACGCGAGGCGGAGTTCTACGGCGCCATGGACGGTGCGAGCAAGTTCGTGCGCGGCGACGCGGTAGCCGGAATCATGATCATGCTGATCAATGTCATCGGCGGGCTGCTCATCGGCACTCTACAGCACGATCTGTCGCTGGCGCAGGCGGCGCAGAACTACACGCTGCTTGCCATCGGCGACGGTCTGGTCGCGCAAATTCCCGCGCTCATCATCTCGACCGCCGCCGGTATTCTGGTCACGCGTGTATCCGCCGACGAAGATTTGAATACGCAGCTGCTCGCCCAACTCGGCGGCCGTCCGGAGGTGTTGTACGTCGTCGCAATAGTGATCGGCGTATTGGGATTCATCCCCGGAATGCCGCACATCGCGTTTTTGTTGATCGCCGCCGCGGTCGGATTCGCCGCGTACTGGCTCGGGCAACGCCGGATTCCGGTGCCCGTCGAGATGCCGGTCGTCGAAGCGCCCCGCCAGGAGACGCCGGAAGTATCCTGGTCGGATGTGGTTGCCATCGATGCGCTGGGACTGGAGGTCGGCTACCGCCTCATTGCGCTAGTCGATCGCACGCAGGACGGCGAGCTTCTGCGGCGTATTCGCGGTCTGCGGAAAAAATTTGCGGCCGATACCGGCTTTCTCGTGCCCGCGGTCCATATTCGCGACAACCTCGAGTTGCGGCCGAACGCGTATCGCATCACGCTCAAAGGTGTGGAAGTAGGCAGCGGAGAGGTGTACCCCGGCATGTATCTGGCCATCAACCCGGGCCGTGTGCTCGGCCCGTTAGAAGGTACGCAGACGCGCGATCCTGCGTTTGGATTGCCTGCGGTGTGGATCGATGCGAGTCTGCGCGACAACGCGCAGGCTCTTGGCTATACCGTAGTCGACGCCAGCACCGTCGTCGCCACTCATCTATCGAGCACGATTCAGGCGCACTCCGCTGAGCTTCTCGGTCGCGAAGAATCGCAGTCCTTACTCGATCATCTTGCCAAAGATGCACCGAAGCTGGTTGAGGACGTGGTGCCGAAGGTGGTGCCGCTCGCCGTTTTGCAGAAGGTCTTGCAGAACCTCCTGATCGAGGGCGTCCACATTCGCGACATGCGCACCGTGCTGGAGACACTCGCGGAGCACGGTCCGCGCACACAAGATCCAGATGAGCTGACTGCCGCAGTGCGCGTCGCCTTGTCGCGCGCGATCCTGCAATCGGTGTTCGGCAGCGGACGCGAACTGGAGGTGTACACGCTCGAGCCGCAACTCGAGCAGATGCTGACTCAGGCGAGTCAGACGCGAGGTGCCGAAGGGCCCGGCCTGGAGCCCGGCCTTGCAGAGCGGCTGCTCAAGCAGGCAACGCAGGTCGCGGCGCAACGGGAGCAGCTCGGCCAGCCGGCAGTGCTGCTCGTACCGGCGCCGTTGCGCAATCTGCTCGCGCGCTTTCTCCGACGTGCAGCGCCGCAGCTCAAGGTGCTGTCGCAATCGGAAGTGCCGGACAATCGCACGGTGCGCGTCATCGGCGTGCTCGGCGGCGCGAGCTTGAGCGGAGTACGTGCGTGATCCGTGACGATTGCGGCTTTCACGCGCGCGCCCAGCAGTTGCGCCCGATCGTGCATGGCATCGACATCTGCGCTCCGCGGCATCAGTGCGGGAGCGACGCGCAATGATGGTCAAGAAATTCTATGCCGACTCCTCACGCGAAGCGCTGCGTCTGGTGCGCGACGCGCTCGGGCCGAACGCGATGATCTTGTCGAACCGCAAGACCGCCGGGGGTGTTGAGATCATGGCGGTGTCTGAAGCAGAAGTGGAAAGCGTCACGCAGAGCGCGGCAATTCGCTCCGCACCGCGTGCCACCGCGCCACCGCGGTTCGCGCCGGCGCCGCGGTTCGAGTCGGCGTCCCGCTTTGAAGCAACACCGCACTTGCAATCGTCGCCGCCCCGCGCTGATGCCGCGACGCGTGTCGGGGCAGCCGCGCAGTCGCGCGTTGAACATGTGATCAAGCCGACCGTTGCGAGTGCTGCTGCGGCCGACGAGCCGAGTTACGCGCTCGTGCAGGAAGTGCGCATACTGCGATCCATGCTGGAAGGCCAGCTCGCAGCGTTCGCATGGCAGGACCTGATGCGACGCGAGCCGGCCAAAATCGAAGTGCTGCGGCGTCTGCTTGCAATCGGATTCAGCTCCGGGTTCGCTCGTCGAAGCGTCGAGCCGATCGCCGGCGGTATCGATTCATCGCGCGCAATGCGGCTGGTGAAAATGCGGCTGCAGCAGCAGCTCGATATCGTCCCCGCGGAACAGACACCGGTCGACCTTGGCGGTGTCTACGCACTGGTGGGTCCGACCGGCGTTGGCAAAACGACCACGGTCGCGAAGATCGGCGCGGAATGCACGCTCAAATACGGGCCGCAAAGCGTCGCGCTCGTTACCACCGACACGTATCGTATCGGCGCCGTCGATCAGCTGCGCATCTATGGCAAGATTCTCGGCGCACCGGTATTTGCAATCCGCAATGAGGCGGATCTAGCGCACACG